>DAOUVH010000058.1 GCA_030667725.1 Candidatus Cloacimonadota bacterium
TGCGTTCATCAAATTTCCGCAAATTAGAGAGAAACACGGAAAGCTGCATTTGAAAAATCAAGAGATCTTGGTTGAGATCATAAAGAAAGCTCAACTGGAAGGAAAGATCAAAGAGAACATTGATTGTGATACGATGGCATTCATGATAAACGCATTGGCAGAAGGTACGATGATCTATCACATCATGACGGATAATATAGATCTGAAAGAAAAGGGTGAAAAAATATTCCAGAATCTCTGGAAAACTATATCAACAGAAAATGATGGATAAAAATATAAAGAGGTGAATATGAAGAAATTATTTTTATTAATGCTAACATTGTTATTGCTTTCTGCACTTTATGCTGTAGAGATCGATCTTGATGAAAGCATAAAACTTGCAAGGGCAAATAATAAGGAAATAAAGGCTGCAGAATATTCTTTGAAATCTGCCAATTGGGGAGAATTTGATGCCTTCTCAAATTTTCTGCCACGAGTTTCTTTCAATTCTGCAATAGTTCGAATTGATAACGATACTTATGAATTGGCAAATGCACCTTTCCAAATTCCAGACACCGGAATAGTATTCCCAGCGATGTTTCCTATTTATAGAACTACTTATTCAAACAATATCACAGTTCAGCAGCCGATATTCAATGGCGGGAAGATAATTCTGGGTTATCAGTTAGCAAATTTGGCAAAACAGCAAGCAGAGATTGCATTGGAAAACAAAGAATTGGATACATCTTACGCTGTTGCTTCCACTTATTTTGGGTATTTGAAATTAAAAGATATTCAAAAACTTACTCAAAAAAGTTTGTCCTCCAGCATTTCCCATCTGGAAAAAGTGGAGAAGAATTTTGAGGTTGGAACTGCAAAAAAATCTGATATATTACAATGGAAAGTAAAATTGAACAACGATAAAACATCAAACTTCGAAATTGAAAACGGACTAAAAGAGATCTTGTCATTCTGGAAGAGTCTGATCGGAGTTGAAGAAAACACTCCTGCTGAAATTCAATTAGACAAGTATGATGCTGAAATTGGTAGTTACTCTGATATGAAGCAAGATGATATCAATGTTGCAAAACAGGAATTCCTTAAAATTGTAGCATTAACTAGTCCAACATTAAACAGTATTGATCTGGTAAATAAGATGATGAAGAAAAATTATTGGATGGCAAAAGGGAATTTTCTTCCTTCTGTAAATCTGCAATTTGATTATCAAATCGAAAGTGATGATGAATTTGACCTTTCTGGAGATGATAACTGGAATCTTGTCGCGGCGGTTTCGGTTCCACTATTTACCAGCGGTTCCAATTTCTCAAAAGTGAAACAGGCAAAATACGAATTAATGAAAACTAATAAACAAACTGAATATGCTCGAGACAATTATCTTGTAGCTGCTGAAAATGTTTACAATAACTTGATTACAAACGCAAAGATAGTTCAAGATAGAAAGTTAGCTTTAGAATTTGCCGAAGAGAATCATAAAATTATAAATCAGCTATTTGAGCAGGGGATGATTACAAATAGCGAGCTTTTGGATGCAGAGACTATGCTGTTTGGCAGTGAGATGAATCTTATTTCATCTTACTACGATTATGTTCTTACAAAATTTGAAATTAAAAAATATATAGGCGAGATGGAGGAATAATGTACAGAAAGATATTTATACTTATATCACTGGTTTTGTTAATTTTAGTTGGATGCCAGGATAAGGAAGTTGTTAAAGAAGATAATGGATTTTCGGGTAAGCGTAATGTAAAAACTGTAACAGCAAGAATGGGTGAGATCAATGAATACATAAAATACTCAGGGAAAATTGAAGCATTATCAATTGCCAATGCAAGTCCTTCTATGTCAGGAAAAGTAGAGAAGCTATTTGTTAAAGAAGGCGATCATGTGAAGATCGGAGATTTATTGGTGAAATTGGATGAAACCCAATTAAAGCAAACAAGGATCCAATTTGAGAATGCAGAACAGAATTATTTACGGATGCAAAAGCTCCTGGAAAGCGATGCTATTGATAAACAGACTTTCGATGAAGTAGAGGCAGGATACAACGTAGTAAAATCTACTTACGAATTTATGCTGGATAATATCGAAATGAAAGCTCCAATTTCCGGAATTGTTACATATATTTACAAAAAGGAAGGAGAAAAATTTGATTCAATGATGGATCCCTTTCTTATTCGTATAGTAAATCCTGAAAAATTCAAAGCCAAATTACAAGTTTCAGATAGTGATATAAACAGAATTAAAAAAGGACAGAAAGCTATCATCAAAGTAGATAATTCTGATAAAGAATTTTACGGGAATATCTCCTATGTCTCTCCGGAAGCTGATATGATGTCGGGTACTTTCCCAATTGAGATTTCAATTAATAACGATTCCAATTCTTTAAAACATAACCAGTTTGCCCGAATCTTATTGATTACGCAGTCTTCAGAAAATGTAGTTATTATTCCTCAAGAATGTGTTTTGAAATCAAAATCTGTTTTCATTGCTGCAGGTGGATTTGCCGAAGAACGTGAAGTTACTATCGGTATTGAGAACGAAGATGAAATCGAGATAAAGACAGGTATTGCCGAGGGAGAAGAAGTTATTATCTCCGGAAATATAGGTTTGCAAGACGGTGATAAGATAGAAATTAGGAATTAGGAATGAGGGATTAGGAATTGAAAAAATGCCTACGAAAATGCACTAAAAAGAGTTGAAATTTAACGAATTATTTTCGTACTTTTCGTGTGTTTAGCGGGTGTTCTAATTTGCTAAAAATATATAAACGGAGTTAAATATGAAATTACCAGAATTCTCGGTAAATAGAAGAGTTACAATACTGATGCTAACTATTCTCATCCTGTTATTGGGTGGAATATCGTTTACAAAACTTGGATTGGAAATGTTCCCGGATATGGATTATCCGGTCATCTCTATTATTACAACATACAGTGGTGCTTCCTCTCAGGATGTGGAAGAAACTGTAACAAAACCAATTGAAACAGCAATAGCGACCGTGAAAAATATTAAGAATTTAAAATCCGAGAGTATGGAAAATGCCTCCTTGATCCTGGTTGAGTTCAATTGGGGAACCAATCTTGATTTTGCTGCTCAAGATTTGCGGGATATGATCGATCAGATTGCAGATTATCTCCCTGCTGATGTGTCGCGTCCGCTTGTAATGAAGTTTAGTCTAGCGCAAATGCCGATATTGATGTATGGTGTTACAGGACCTGAGGATACTTATCAACTTCGCAAGATACTTGAAGATGAAGTAGAATCTAAACTTATGCAGTTATCCGGTGTAGCATCTGTAATGGTTATGGGTGGCGATGAACTTGAAAAACAGATCATTGTGGATAAAGCAAAATTGGAACAATATAATATTTCTATTGATGAAGTTGTGCAGATCGTTGCAGCAGGAAATATCAATATGTCGGCGGGTTACATTCAAAAAAGGAAAGCTGATATTCTTTTGCGAACAGTCGCTCAGTATAGATCTATTGATGAAATACAAAATCTTCCCATAAGAATAACGGAAAAAGGAAATACAATATATTTAAAGGATATAGCACTGGTAGAGGATGGTTATAAAGAAAAGAGATATTACATTAGAACAAATAAAAAACCAACGGCAATGATGATGATATCTAAAGAATCCGGTGCAAATACAATAACTGTGGCAAACGTTGTGAAAAAAGAACTTACGCAAATTCAGGAAGAATTGAAGATCAACTTAGAATTCAATGATATTATGGATATGAGTTTGCCGATCTCCAGAGTTACTGCCGGAGCAATGTCAAATCTTATTGTGGGTGGTATTCTTGCTATTGGAATTATGTTCCTTTTCCTCAGAAACTGGCGGCCTACTCTGGCAATTTCGCTGGCAATTCCAATATCTGTTGTAGCTACTATGGTTTCAATCTATTTAGCTAAATTCTCTTTGAATATTATGACAATTGGAGGTTTAGCACTAGGTGTAGGAATGCTTGTTGATAACTCGATCGTAGTAATTGAGAATATTTACAGGCATATCGAATTGGGAGAGAAGAAAGTTGAAGCAGCCAAAATTGGAGCTTCTGAAGTTGCGATGGCTATCACCGCATCAACACTGACTACAATAGCTGTATTCTTTCCAATGATATTTGCGGAGGGAATGACGGGAATTCTGGTTAGAGGTCTTGCACTTACAGTTGCCTTTTCACTAGCAGCCTCTCTTTTTGTTTCTCTTACAATAGTTCCAGCAATCGCATCAGTGTTATTCCGTAAAGCGGAAGATAGACCTGAACATGATAAATCAGAAAAAATGTTCGTAGGTATTAAAAGAAGATATATTACATTGTTAAACTGGGCATTGGATCATAAAGGGAAAACAATTCTTATAGTTGTTGCACTTTTAGTTCTTTCGCTGATAATCCCAATTTCAGGAATAATCGGTACAGAGTTTATGCCGGGACAGGATATTCCTATTATGGCTCTTAACGTAAAAGCTCCGGTTGGCACTTCTCTTGATGAAACTGATGGTATTATCCGTCAAATTGAAGATGTATTTATGCAAGTGGAAGGCATTCAATTTGTGATGTCGCTGGTTGGTCCGATGACTGATGCATCAGCTCAGGCAGATCCCACAAATCCGCAGGAAGTGAATGAAGCACAGGTTTTTGCAAGATTATATCAGCAGAAGGACAGAACCAATTCATATGAAGAGATACAAAGCAAAGTACGCGAGTTGCTTCCAAATATTGAAGGATCAGAAATTAATTTCCTCTCTCGCGAGCAGATGATGGGTGAGGGTCAGTCAAATCCAATAGAGATAAAAATATTTGGTAAAGATCTTGAGGTATTAAAAGAATTTGCCGGAAGAATTGAAGAGAGAATAAAAGTAGTAAAACATGTAAGCGACGTTGTAAATTCTGTAAAAGTAGGGAAACCGGAAGCTCACATAATCATCAATAAGGACAAAGCATTCAAATATGGACTTACAACTTATCAGATAGCTTCCGCCATAAAAACAGCATCAATTGGAACAAGAGCCGGGATATTTCGTGAAGCAGGTGAAGAGATAGATATCCTGGTAAGACTGGATGAAGAAACACGTAACAGCTTTGAAGATATTATGCATATTGCCATCATTTCTCCAATGGGATTCTCCATTCCACTCAACCAGATCGCTCATATTGAATATGCAGAAGGACCTCGAGTGATAAGTCATGAAAAGCAAAACAGAAAGGTTACAGTTTCTGCAAATATCACCGGAACACAAGATATGGGCGGCGTTGTGGATAATGTTCAAGCTGAGATCTCTGATATTGTTGCAGATCTTCCACCGGGATATTTCTTAAATATTGGTGGAGCATATGAAGATATGAACGAAGCGTTTAAAACTCTTTCTCTGGCATTGCTCCTGGCTGTTGTACTGGTCTACATCGTAATGGCTTCCCAGTTTGAATCGCTGCGTCAACCCTTTATTGTGATGTTTACAATTCCACTGGCGGTTATAGGAGTTATGTTCATATTGGGAATAACCGGCACCACGCTTTCTGTTGTAAGTTTTGTGGGAGGTATTATTCTATCCGGTATTGTGGTGAATAACGGAATTGTGTTGATCGATCATATGAATCAGCTCAGGCTTAAAGGTATGGAAAAAAGAGATGCTATCATTCAAGCTGGTAAAGACAGATTACGTCCGGTACTCATCACAGCTATTACAACAATGATGGGAATGCTGCCGATGGCATTAAGTACCGGTGAAGGATCAGAATTGAAAGCTCCAATGGCGCTTACTGTAATTGGTGGTCTCATCAGTGCTACATTTCTCACACTTATTCTTCTGCCTGTAATTTACAGCATTATAGCCAAGAAGAAAGTTGGAATTGTAGAATAGAAAGAAGATAATTTAATTGTTGAATATAGAAAAAGCTCCCGATTTTCGGGAGCTTTTCTATTGTTGCTGGCATTCCGGTGGATAGCTCGGTGAGCTGTCCCTACAATAATTTGCTATCGTAGTGGCAGAACATTGTTCTGCCTGTCTTGGGCATTTATAGCAGGTCGTGTCATTTGAGCGCGATTCTAATATCCTTTTAGGGTTTAGATTTATTCTTTTCATACTTTGCAAGCATAGCTATTACCTCAGGAGGAAAATCATTTGTAAAAATGATATGATTCTTACTAGCGATTCTTTTTTTTGAAAATTCATCAGCTTTATAACGACGTGGTATTATAACACTAAGAACTGAGCCTAAAGCACCGATTGAAATACTAAACCCAAA
>DAOUVH010000101.1 GCA_030667725.1 Candidatus Cloacimonadota bacterium
ACTGCCAAGATCATGCCTACCGGACCCCAGACCCAGTACCAGAATATCAAAGAAATAAGCACAATGAGCGGTGATAACTTCAATCCTGTTCCCATAACTTTTGGTTCGATAATATTTCCCATGATCATTTGAGTAGAAATTAGAGAAACTGAGATCGCAATAAGCTGCCAACTAAAACCGTATTGGATAAAACAGATTACGATTGGAAAAGCTGAGGCAAATATCGATCCGATATTAGGAATATAATTTAATATAAATATCAACAATCCAGACATAACAACAAAATCAATGCCGAATATTGCGATGAAGAACATACTGATAAATCCTGTTACCAAACTGATAAGAGTTTTATTTACTACATAGGTTTTTATTTGCTTTTCAATATCATTTAATACGCTTCCAAAATGATCTGCTTCATCTTCAGTTACTACCTTTCCAACACTTTTAAACATTTTGGTTCTTTCCAATATAATAAAGATCATGAATGCAACTGTGAGTAAAAGTTTGATAAAAAAATCTATAAAGTTACCCATTGTACCGGAAACGATTTTTGAAAGTGATAGTTTATCTGCCATTTGCAGCCAATTAACTTTGTTCTGTAAATAGAATGTAACTTGTTCCATTGGAATCTCTAATGTGGTGATCACACCCGAGATCATTGTCGTGAGCTGCTTCTCATATTTCGGGAAATCCGTAACAAAAGAAGAAACACTTGTGTAAACAATCGTTCCTAAAACTGTAAATAAGATAAGGATTATAATTACAATTACTAAGATATTCACAATAATTGGAATCTTCTTGCTGTATAAAAAACGGTTCAACGGCTGGAACATAAATGATAGGAAGATCGCGAATGTAAGTGGAATAAATATTGTTTTCAACTCTCGAAGAAAAATTACGATGATCGCAAGTGCAATAATTCCAAGGAAAAATTTTATTGTATTGAACTCTCTAGAGGTATTATCTCTATCTTTTTTTTCTTTCATTAAACTATCGGTAATTATTTTGTTAATCGTATTCATTATATAACCAAGACCTTCTTACTTTTTTCTTTTTCATATGCGATTAATTTACTAAGCCCGTTTCTCTGACAAGAACTTTCATATTTTTCTCTTCCTAAAAGAAAAAAAATGAATATAATTTTTCATTTATTGATTTCCCAACTTTTTTAACCTGTTCAATCTTTCAGGATTATTTCTAACCAGCCATTCATCTTTTGAAAGCACATCATAAGCCCATGTAAAATTCTTTTTAGCTAATTCTTTTTCTCCTTTAAGTAAGTACAACTCAGCTAATTCTTCAAAGACATAACCGTCTTCTGGTAGTTTTTTTTCTTCAAGTTCTGATAGAATTTCTTTCTGTAATTTCAATGCCTCATTATATTTCTCCAGTGAACGCAAGCATCTTCCAACTGTCCATTTTGCAATTCTTGCACCTTTCTCATCTCCTGCATCCATTCTCCAGTCATAACCTTTTTGGAAGTAAATTAGTGTCTTGTCGAATTCTTTTAGATCATGGAATGTCCAACCGATATTGTTGTAAAGTGGACCCAGCCAACCTTTGCAATTTGTATCGGAAGTCTCTTCAGCAATTTTCAGTGCTTTTAAACTCCATTCAAGTTGTTTTCCAGGTGGTTCAACTATACCCATCATGTGGGCTGCATCGAGGGTATATATATCAAGATTATTTTCTACACCGAATTCATAAGCTTTCAGGAAAATTGGTTTGGATATTTCCCATTCACCAGACGAATTAAATACACGTCCTCTTTCCAGCAGGTATCTGATATTAGCTGTTTTCATATTATCGTTCAGCATATTTTTTACAGAATCAAGAGTGGCATGAGCTTGAATAAATTTTCCTTGTAAACCTTGAGTTCTGGCGATCTGAGTGAGAAGTTCAGCATGATACTCTGCATCATAAGAACTTTCGGAAGAATCCTTTAGCCCTTCTAATATTTCTGTAAAAACAATTTCTGTTGAATCGGGATGTTGGTAATCCCACATCGCATCAAAATTGGGTAACGGATTTATACCGACTTCAGAATTTTTATCAACATTGCACCCAAATAATGTAAATATAATTAAAATATAAAACAAGTTTCTCATAAATTTCTCCCTTAACTTCTGTAAAATTTTGTAATACATAAAAAGTGACAAGAAAAAAAGCATCCAGCAGATGCTGGATGCTTTTAATATTAAGTGATTTAATTAAAATTTAAGTGTGAAAGAGAGTCTAAGCTGCTTATAGAAATCTGCATTAAGCAGGTCATTTTCATCACCTGGATCACCTAAGAAACCTAGAAGATCAATTTGAAGGTTATCTGTAGGTCGGAATCCCAAGCCATAATAATAGTTTGTTGAGCTATTAGTGCTGTTAGTTTGTTCACTTGTAGAATCGTAGGTGTTATCTTCAATATCAATATCAACAGAACCATCTCCATATACTGTTTCTGTAGTAAATGGTGTTGCTTCCTTGACTACTTTAGCATCGTTTATGGTAGCAAAAGTTGATCTGAAAAAACTTCCACAGCGTAGATCCCATTTATTGTTGTTGGTGAACTTATATTCAATTCCAACCGGTACAGAGAATATAGATGTGTATTCTTCATAAGTTCGGTCTGCAGTTATTGAGTATGATTCAGTTGTAATATAATCTGCAGCAGTAGCAACTTCATCAAGACGTTCGTAATCAACAATATTCACAAAGCTTTCTACAAAGTCGGTTTCTCTATTCAAAATTTGGTAATTGTATGTTAATCCTAACCCAAAATAGACTTTTTCATTGAAAGGATAATTCAATTTTCCCATAACTTGGAATTGAGTTGTTTTTTGAGTTCCGTTATCTTTAGTTAAAGTATTCTCAGTGTCAGTTTCAAGATAATCCATAGCGCCGATGCCCAGACCATCGAAGTACTTTTCTGTATCTGTTTGTGTTACTTCATCCAGATCTGAATAATCGTAAGAGCCCAATGTAATTCCACCACCGATCTTCCAGTAACCATCATTTTTTCTTTGAGCAGCTTTTGCAAATGTTTTTCTCATTGAAGAACCAAGAGTAAATGCATTTCCCGGATGTTCGGAGATGTTTTTATTTACACTCTCATCAATATTGTAATCCTCAAGATCCGGAATATCAGGATCAAAAAAATCTTCTCTATAATTATCATTAAATTGTACGTCAGAAGAATAATTCTGGTTCATGAATATAAAATCACCACGTACTTCATATCCTCTGAAATCCGGTAAAAGAATAGAAGCTTGAATATCTATGAATGAATTCAGATAATGATTACTTGCGTCATCAAATAGGCTTAGAGCATAATTGTCATAATTATCTTCAATAAGCTGATATGTGTAATTCATGTCATAAGTGATGTCTTCATCAGATGAGAATGAGCTATAATGTAATTTGGCACCAATGACAAAATTGCCTGTATCGTATGTATTATTCAATGTAAATTCAACCTGGTTTATTTCATCATAATCTGATCTTTCTTGAGATATTTGTTCAAGAATATCGTAAATTCCATCACCATTGATATCAAAATAACCTGTGAATTCAGCATTTAATAAACCATGTCCGAAAACATCATCAAATCCATTTAGATCAGAATCGATCTGAACTGGATTTGGTATTTTTGTTTTTTGGAATTCAATAAAAACCGAATTCCAAAAATTTTCAATAAATGGATTTTTTGTAGAATATCCTATTAAAAAAGTACCATTGCTGTTATTTGCAAGGAACTCTTCATTAGAATTAACCAAATTACTTAAGTTTGTATATAATCTGCTTCCTTCCACAAATTTCAGTTCGATCGGGTCATTAACAAGATCCAGATCATCATCAATGATTGTGCCCAAAGCTATATTCCTAAAAGAAGATGATTGAGCATTTACCATACTGAATATTAAAAGTGTAAGTGCTATTAAAACTAATATTTTTTTCATTTTTATTACTCCTTACCCGTTAATTTACCCAGAAACTGAATTGACCCGTAAAACTATAGTCATTATCATCCCAATCGACTAAAGTATTGGATTCTTCATCCGTTACAATCCCTTCGATACCACCATCGCCAACTGTATCCCAGCAATAAACTGCATAATGTCCTTCCTCCAAACCTACAATTACTGTCTGATTTTCATTTGAATTGCTGAAAGTTTGATCGCTTGGGAAGTAATAGGATGCTGTTGGGTAGCAATATAAATTCCATGATGCTTCAGCCGGCCAAATGTCAACTGTAACGCTGATAGTTATTGGAATTCCATAACCGTAAAGGTATTCCAGATGATTTGATTGTTGAGTATAAGTCGGAGCAATCGTTTCCACATAATAAGTTATTAATGTGCTGTCTTCAAATGCATAAGAATCGTAATACTCAAAATACATGGAGTCAATTGTCGCAATTTCTGTAAAAGCTCCGTCCGAGATCTTGCGGTAGATCTTGAATTGACTGTCTGGTGAAGTATTGTCCATCCATTCCACTTTAAGGCTATCTCCAAATAATTGGACATCGGTAAGAACCGGAGCATGTCCATCAGGGTCATTCATCAATACCTGTTTGATCCCGACTGGATCCTTCTGTGAGCATGCCCAAAAACTTGAAAGTACAATTACGAATAGAAATAAAATCCAAAATTTGTTTTTCATTCTTTCCCCCTTCTCTAAATCAATTTTTATTCATTTTATAGCATATCGACTTAATTATAAGAATTGAATTAATTGTCAATAAATTTGACCTCAGTGAAACAATTTACTGAAGTTTATAAAGAAAACGGCGGCAGTCAATTGCCGGCGTTTATTTGATTCTGCAATATACTTATTTAGTTAGTGTTGATTTCTAAAACATTTAATAGCTTATTAAGTAATTCTGGTTTTGCCATGAGATCGGAACTTTTTAGATAGTCTCTTCGTTGTTTGAATCTGCTTTTTAATAGATCTAGATAATTCTGTGGATTATGTCGTTTATTAGGATTATATTTATCATAATATCCGGGTAGTATTTTTTCAATAGATTCTTTTGTCGGAATCATCGCACCTCGCAAAACTTCCCACTTCTCCCATTTAAGCTGATCTGTAAGTATTGCAGTTTGTAGTGTAAGGGATGTATTCAGTTTTATATCTTCCAAGTCTGTATCGGATGATTTCCAAAATGAGGCAGAATTATAACAATAACACTCAGCTCCGCTGTTAATAACTTCATGGAAAGATTCAACATCTTTCCAAAGTTCATAAACCCGGAACGGATTAGCAAATGGTTCAAATACTAATTTTTTGAGTTCTTATTCCGTAACATTTTCGGCTCGATTCCTTTTTGTTACAAGAGCTGCTCCCATGGC
>DAOUVH010000035.1 GCA_030667725.1 Candidatus Cloacimonadota bacterium
CAGGATGTAGTTTTACCAGAACCCTGCAAACCTACCATCATGATCTTGGTTAGTTTATTATCGTGTAATTTGACTTTGAAATTCTTACTTCCCATCAAGTCAATCAGTTGATTGTGTACAATCTTCACTACCTGATGTCCGGGAGTAAGACTCTTCATCACTTCAGTTCCTACCGCTTTAGTACTAACTTCATTGATGAAATCTTTAACTATTTTAAAGTTCACATCAGCTTCCAAAAGAGCACGGCGAACTTCACGCATTGATTCTTTGATGTTTTGTTCATTTAGTTTTCCATGACCTTTCAATTTACGGAAAATTGTATCAAAGCGTTCTGTTAAACTATTAAACATAATTATTTATTTCTTAAACTTTGTATTTGTTTTTTATAATTTTCAGAACCAAAAACAAATGAACCAGCAACTAGAATATCAACACCAGAATTGATAAGTTTTGGAGCATTTATATTGTTGACTCCGCCATCTACTTCAATTTCCAGATCAGGATTTTCCTGATTAGCTAACTTGCGGAGTTTTTCAATTTTTTCATAAACAAGCGGGATAAAACTTTGACCACCAAAGCCAGGATTAACACTCATTATAAGAACAAAATCCAGGTCTGCAATTATAGGGAAGATTGTCTCAATAGGAGTTGCGGGATTTAAGGCAATGCCGGCTTTCACACCATTTTCTTGAAGAACTTTTAATTGCCGATGAATATGAGTTTCAGCTTCCTGATGAAACGAAACATAATCGATATTCCATTTTCCTAGTGTTTTCAGATATACATCCGGATTGCTAACCATCAAATGTACATCAACCGGGATTTGTGCAATGTCTTTAATTTGTTTAATTACCGGTAATCCAAAAGTCAGGTTAGGAACAAAATGACCATCCATAATATCCAGATGTAGAATATCGGCACCTGCTTTTTGAATATTATTTATTTCTTCTTCTAATCGAACAAAATCCGCTGAAAGAAGAGAAGGAGCTATCTTTATCATTATTTACCTACGTTTATCTTTTTTACTTTGTTTCAGAAAGAAAACAATATTAGACAATTTCACATGTAACATCCTATTTACATCACTGATGAGTTGTGATCTTCTGAGAACAAGTTCCTGCATCCAAACATTATTGGTAACTGCAATAAAAAGCACGCCATTTTCTAATTTAATTATGGAAGCACGCTCTGCCAGCAAATCACCAACTATCGATTTCCAACCAAATGCAATAGCTATAAGATCATGATTTTCTTCACCGGCAATACTATAGACCAAATCTCTAACAGCATTACCGCTTTTGAAAGATCTCATAGAAAATCAACTACTGTATCAAAAGTAGTTTAATCCTTCCTGAGATAAAAGGAGAATCCCCACCACGCAAAAACCGATACAGCCACGATTGCCCAGTATGAAGTACCTAGAGCATTATATGCATTTGGAAAATATGTAGAAAGGAATGTTATAGCAAATACTGCTGGTATGGCAGCGGTGAAAACTAGAAGAATGTATCCAAGTATCTTTTTATGCTTTATGTCATTGATGAGAGTAATTGCCAATGCACCCAATCCAATCAAAATAATCGTTGCCAGTAATATCAATACATTTGGCAGGATAGGAAGACCTATTTTTCTTAGTGCTATGATAGGACTGAAGAGACTGGCTAGTAACAGTACAACTCCAATTATCTTACGAATTAATGTAATTTTTTTGGGATCAATCTCTGTTCTTCTCTGATGTTTTTTAATATAAAGATAAACAAGTGCAAAAGTTGCAGTAAAGAATGCTAGATAAAAGAAAAATCCAAATGTTGGATCATCTGAAGAAAGTCCTAAAGCTGCGAATGCAAGCAGCAAAATCACCCATCCAATAATACTAATTATCTTTTTCAAGTTTTCCTCCCTCATATTTTTATTTTGTTAATTATTCAACTTCAGTCTCTTCAGTTTTAGTTTCATCTATTTCATGGTGCTTTACTTCAATGTCTTCAACAATAACATTTTCAGTTTCAATATTTACTTTAACAGAAGTTTTTAATTCTGAAGTAAAACTAATCTCAACTTCAAAAGTACCAACTTCTTTAAGATGTTTTTCCATAATAACGTCTGCCTTATGGATTTCGATCTCTTTTTCAGTAAGTGCTTGCACGATGTCATTTTCTGAAACAGAACCGAAGAGGTGATTATTTTCATCAGATTTTCTTACAAATGTAAGTTCAACACCTTCGATCTTATTGATGACTTCTTTATACTTTCCGTATAAGGCAAGCTTCTCTTCAGCAGCTTGTTTTTTTATTACTACAATTTTTGTGAGATTTTTTGGGCTTGCATGTATTGCAAATCCATTTGGTAGAAGGTAATTCCTGGCATACCCAGGTTTTACTTTTACAAGTTTACCGGCTTCACCTAAAGCCTTTATATCTTTAGTTAAAATTACGTTCATCTATTTCCTCCATATCTATTTTCCTAAAATTAAACCAAATATCAGTAAGCCCAACAAGAGCAACTAATATTAAAATAAAATAATTAAACACCATTGAAAAGATCAATAAAAAAAGTAGGAATTTTGATCTTTTAAAGAAATCTCCCCAGTAGAAATCTAAAATGGATATTCCCTGGATCAAAAATAATGGTGTGATCATGATCAGTGCATTAATACCAGCAGTTTGCATTTTTGGCAGCAGGAAGCTTGTTAAAGTTACAATTAAAATGTATATCAGATAAAAAGGCATTCTAATCTGTTTATGCTCCCATTTTAAACTTCCTTTCCTGGAAAGTAATAAAGATCCAATGTAAATTGCTAAAACTATTGTGAAAACCCAAATTCCAACATAGTACTTTGTGAATACTACTTGAAACGTTTCAGTGAAATTCAATGCCAAAGTTAACTGTTCATTGTTATTCTGGAATGATTGTGTAATAAATTCTTTGTATTTTTCAATAACTTCTGTAATTATCTCAGCATATTTCTTCCCGAATATAACCAAACGTAATATCGCATAAATGATATTCAGAAAGAAAACCGAAATCAGTGCATTGATGTAATTCAGTGTACGATGCAGACTCCATAAATATAGAGCAGATGTTAATCCTACTCCAATTAACAGATCTATTACAGAGATAACATCCAATATCTTAAAAAGAAAAAGAAAAGCTACAAAACCAAAATACACAGAAAAGAACAGACTTCTCTTCTCCTGGTATTTACCACTAAATGCCAATATAAAGATCAAACCCCAGAAAGGGGACAACGTTGAAATAACAACGGAAATAACAGCTATTAAGATCACTGTTTAGTATTTATGTTTATCAGTATATTGAATAAGAGCCATTTGACGTGCCTTTTTTATTTCTACAGCAATTTTTCTTTGATGTTTAGTACATGCACCGGTAAAACGTTTTGGTGTTATCTTTCCGCTTTCAGAAATAAATCTCTTTAATAAACCAACGTCTTTGTAGTCAATTACGGTGTCTTTATTCTTGCAGAAGAAACATACTTTCTTTTTAAAGAGGAATTTACCCCTCGGCTTAAAAGTTCTTTTTCTGTCTCTATCTTGAGGTGGTCTTGATGGTCTTGAGTATGTTCTTTCTGGTCTCGCCTCAGCTGGCTTTGATGTAGTAATTTCTACTTTGGTGTTTTCAGTTTTTAACTCAGTTGGCTTTGCTTCAGTAGTTTCTACTTCGGCTTTTTCTATTTTTTCTTCCATTATTTTCTCCTTCAATTTTCTAGAACGGTACATCGTCATCTGTCACTTCTGCAACAGGTTGACTCTGTTTTGTATTCTGATTATTACCATTACCAGAAGGTTGGAACTCTTCATTTGAATTAGAGTCATAGCTCTCTTTCTCCAAGAAAGAAACCTTGGTACTGACAATCTCAGTAACCTTTCGATTCTGCTCGTTCTTATCAACATAAGAATGAGTTTTTAAATAGCCTTCTACGAGCACAGGACTTCCTTTATGCAGATATTCAGCACATTGCTCACCGCGTTTGCTCCAAACAACAACATCAATATAACCTGTTTCTTGTTGCCATTCACCATTCTTCTGATAATTTCTATTGAATGCAAGTGAAAGCTTTGCAACTGGAGTTCCATTCTGAAGATAGCGTAATTCCACATCTCTGGTTAGTCTTCCACTTATAGTTATTGAGTTAATGTTAGGAAACCTAAGTTCTTTTGCCATAATATCTCCCTATTTGGTTAATATATTATTACGAATAATATATTCATGCAGCTGGTAGAACCGGTCAAGTTCAATTACTTTGGTGGGATCAAGTGTGAAATGGTTAATGAAATAGTAGCCTTCTTTGAAATTGTTGATCTGATAAGCTAAGCGTTTTTTCCCCCACTCGTCAGAGTTAAAGATTTCACCGCCTTTTTCCTTGATGAAACTTTTGATCAACTCGTTTTCTTTCTTAGCATTTTCTTCGCTAAGAGTTGGAGTGATCACGACCATGCTTTCATACTTATTTAGCATTTTTCCTCCTTTGGACTTTTTTAGATAGTAAGATATTTTTTACTATCTATCGATCCTGAGATTCTAAAATTTTCTCAGAATAGGATTTTTTATATTTACTGTATTTATTAATCATCTGATTATAATCAGAATTTCGATAATCTTCCAGTAGAATATTTAAAAGATCAAAAACAACATTTAATTTTGAAACTTCTTTTTTTGAGAAATCAGAAAGAACATAATTTGAAAGATCCTTCTCAATTGGTGACCCAACCCCAAGACGGATTCTTCCAAACTGAGAAGAGCCAAGAGCATCGACAATAGATCTTAGCCCGTTATGTCCGCCATTGCCACCATCTTTTCTTATCCTGATCTCTCCGATAGGAAGATGAATATCATCAACGATGACAAGTATCTCATCTATTCTATATTTAGTTAGAACAGAAGTAACAGCATCTCCGCTTCTGTTCATATATATCTTAGGTTTTATAAAGAGCACATCATCTGAAATCAGATAATCATATTTAGTTCTTCTTTTGAATTTAAGATCAAGTTTCTTTATGTAGGAATCCAGAACGGCAAAACCAATATTATGCCGATTATATTTATATTTTTTCCCTGGGTTACCAAGTCCGACAACTAATCTCATTATTCAGAATCTTTTTCAGAATCCTCTTTTTCAGTAGATTTATCACCTTCTTCACCTTCTTCACCTTCAGTTCCTTCAGTTCCTTCTTCACCTTCAAGCTCTTCTTCCTCTTCTACTTCAGGCTCTACCAGAATAGTTGGAAGACTTACAGTAGCAATTGTTGTCTCATCAGAAATGCTTGTTTCTATATCATCAGAAAGCTTGATGTCACCGAAGTGTATAGAATCACCGATATTCAAAGCGGAAATATCAATTCTGATCTCATCTGGAATATCTTTTGGAAGACATGTTACCTGAATGCTTCTGATACTGATCTCAAAAACTCCACCTTCTTTTACTCCAGGAGCTTCGCCATCAAAATTGATAGGAACTTCAATAGTAATAGGTTTACCTTTATGAAGTTCTAAGAAATCGATATGCGCAACTTCTCTTGTTAATGGATGAATTTGCTTTTCTTTGATGAAAGTTTTGTATATCTTTCCATCAACAGTAATATCGAAGAATGCAACCGCTCCGATAGATTTTTTATATTCACGAGTATAATCACGAGCGTTAAAAGCAATTTTAATTCCTTCCTGTCCTGCTCCATAGATTATACCAGGGATAAAACCTTCTTTTCTTAATTCTGTAAGATCAGATCTTTTACCCAAATCTCTTTTTTCTGCATTAATTTTTATGTTCATTCTTTCCTCCGTTGAAATCCCACTCTGTGGATTTTATGTTTATCTAAATAATATACTTAAAGATTCTTCAATGTGAATTTTTTTAATTGCATTAGCTAATAATTCGGCAATGGAAAGCTGTACTATTTTTTTGCATTTTGCTTTCTCTTTTGTTAAAGGAACCGAATTTGTAATGAACAATTTTTCTATTGGTGATTCTTCAAGGTTTTTGATGGCGCTCCCCGAAAGAATTCCATGTGCACAAGCAGCATAGACATTTTTAGCACCATGGTTTAATAGTGCTTGGGACATTTTGCATAAACTACCGCCTGTATCGATTATATCATCAAAAAGAATAGCAGTTTTTCCTTCAACATCACCAATAATGTTTAATATTTCAGCTTTATCGTCATTTCCAATCCTACGTTTATCCCCAATTGCCAAACCACAATCAAGCCGTTTAGCTAACGACCTTGCTCTTGCGGTACCACCAGTATCAGGTGAGACAACAACTGCATCAGTCAAATCAAGATTTGCTTTAAAGTACCGAATAAAAATAGGTGTTGAATAAAGGTGATCAACGGGTATATCAAAAAAACCTTGTATCTGGTCTGAATGAAGATCCATGGCTACAATTCTATTGGCACCTGCTTTTGTAAGAAGATCGGCAATCAGTTTCCCAGTTATTGCGACTCCGGGTTGATCCTTTTTATCGGAACGTGCATAACCGAATAACGGAATAATACAATTGATCCTTGCTGCTGATGCACGTTTAAGTGCATCGATCATGATGAATAGTTCCATTATGTTATCGTTAACAGGAAAACAAGTAGGCTGAATAATGAATATATCAGCGCCACGAACATTCTCATTGATTTTAACGAATGAATTATCGTTAGAAAATTTGAAAACTTCAGCATCACCTAATGGAATACCGGATAGTTTTGAAACCTCATTCGCCAATTCAATATTTGAATTTCCGGTGAAAATTTTTAATCTTGAAAACATCTATTGCTTATTCTACTGGTTTCTCAGAGTCTTCATCATCTGATGATAATGCTTCCTGAATAACTTCTTCAGGTTTCTCAGAGCTTTCATCATCTGATGATAGTGCTTCCTGAATAACTTCTTCAGGTTTCTCAGAGCCTTCATCATCTGATGATAGTGCTTCCTGAATGACTTCTTTTGGTTTTGTAGAACCTTCATTAGCAGTAGATAATGCTCCCTGAAGAACTTCTTTATACTTTTCAATGATAACACCTTCAATCATATTTCTAGCATCAGTATTGATCGGATGGGCAATATCACGATATTCTCCAGAGCTAACTCTACGGCTTGGCATTGCAACAAAAAGACCATTATCGCCTTCGATAACCTTGATGTTCCTAATAATGAATGCATCGTCTATAACCATGTTGACGAATGCCTTTAATTGATTACTTTCTCTAAGAAAAACTTTAACATCTGTAATGTTCATTTTGCACTCCTTTTAGTTTTAGTAATGTAATTCCAATAACCCATATTAGAATAGTATATTGAAAATTTATCTGCTGTTGCTCTATCAGGGCAGAAACCAATTATTGTAGCTCCGCTGCCAGAGAGCATTGCCTGCTCAGCCCCGTTTTCCAGTAGATGATCAATGATCATTTGGATCTCGGGATATTTTTTGCATACGCCAACCTGGAGTTTGTTATAGCACCACTTAATGTCTTCATGTTCTATCAGTTCTAACCAATTGTCATTTTCATGACCATCTAATGAAACTGCCTCATAAGCTTCTTTACTGGAAATCTCAAAACCAGGATTTACTAAAAATATATTATCTAATTCAATTTGTTTAAGATGGTTTATTTTTTCTCCACGGTTTTCACCTAAAGCACAGCCACCTTCAAGGAAGAAATTTATGTCGCTTCCGAAATTCTCAGCGATTTTATGCATTTCTGTTCGTGAAAGATCAATGTCCCATAATTCTGAAAGCGCAATGATCGTGCTGGCTGCATTACTGCTTCCACCACCCATTCCTGCTGAAATGGGTATGTTCTTTTGCAATTCTATTTTCACACCAAATTTCACATTATATTTATCTTTTATAAAGACCGCAACCTTGTAAATCAAATTTTCATTTGTATTTACAAAGTCTATATCTGACAAAATTTTAATTGCGTCTTTTTTTGTCAAAGCAAAATTTATTATATCCGCAAGCCCTATTTCAGTGAAAACTGTTCTTATCTGATGATATCCATCAGAACGTTTTGAAAGAACATCAAGAAAGAGGTTTATTTTTGCCGAAGAACTTATTCTTAGACTTTTTCTCTTCACTTTTTCCATAGTAATAATAGTAATAATAATTATATTCATAACTATTGTAATATCTATGTGGTTGGATACCGTTTATCACTACTCCGGTGATATCAACTTTAATATTCTCGAGGAGTTCTTTTGTTCTCTTAACAACGTTTTTATCAGCCTGATCGACACGGATTGCAAGGATAAGCAAATCAACTTTATTTGCCATTACCATTGAGTCAGTTACAGCTATTACCGGTGGTGAATCGAACAGTACATAATCATATTTTTCTTTAAGTCTTTCGATTGCTTCATCCATTCGTTTTGAGGCAAGAAG
>DAOUVH010000217.1 GCA_030667725.1 Candidatus Cloacimonadota bacterium
TCTTGCCTTTATTTTAGCTGATATGGCTCAGAGCGAGCACTTGGAAGAGAGTTATAATCTTGGGGCAAATATTCAAACCGCTCTTGTGAGTGCTACCGAGGCGTATGACAGGGGAGTTAAACAGGCAAACTTTTATGTTTTGCGTGGTGCTTTTATGCCTTCTGTATTGCTGGAATTCGGATTCATCTCTAATAAAGAGGAAGAGAAAAAATTGATAAGTAGTTCATATCAGGAAAAACTTATTGATTCAGTATTTATTGGAATTAGAGATTTCAAAATGAAATATGACCAGATGCAATAGAGGGAATCGGATAAAAAATTATTATAAATATTTTGACAGAAAATACCGCTAACTTTTTCTGACTCCGAAAATTATAAAGATGGAGGAATAAATGCCGAATCATGTGTCTTGCGAAAAAAGACTTAGACAAGAGAAGAAACGTTCAGCTGGTAATCATTATGTTAAAATGACGATTAATACATTATCCAAGAAAATTAAGAGTGATATTTCTATTGAAGAGAAAGAAAAGATCTTAACTGAAGTATATTCACAATTGGATAAAGCTGCTAAGAATCACATCATTCATAAAAGAACTGCTTCCAGAAGAAAAGCTCGCATATCTGCATATTTCAATTCTCAAAAAGCAGAACAAAAAGAAAAAAAATAGTTAATAATATAAAGATTTGGCAGGCATATTTTATGCCTGCCTTTTTTGTTATAAGGTTCCAATTAATCTGGAGTAATTAATGGATACAAATCTGATCATTTATATTGCAGCTGCGCTATTTGTTATTATTTCTGCGATAATCATTATAATTGTTATAAATAAAAAGAAAAATGCCAGCATTCAGATTGGTACAAAGCCGGAAAGTTTAAAAGCGAAACTTGCAAAAACTAAGAACGGTTTACTCGGGAAGATGGCAGAGATAGTCAATCTGCGTGGCAAAGTGGATAGTGATTTGATGGATGACCTGGAAGAGATGTTGCTTCAGGCAGATATCGGAGTGCAAACCAGCGGTGATATAATTGATAGTTTAAAAGATGAGATCAAACTTCAGAAGATAACATCAGCAAATGAGATCCAAAAACATCTGGAAGAGATAATCCGCGAATTGCTCCTTAAAGATTACGGCAGAGAAACGGACCATCTGCAATATAAAAATGCTAAACCTTTTGTTGTTCTTTTCACCGGCGTTAATGGTGTAGGAAAAACTACAACGATCGCGAAATTGGCGAAACGTTTTACCGAAAATGGGAAGAGTGTGCTTATGGTTGCCGGAGATACATTCCGGGCTGCTGCGATAGATCAACTGGCGATCTGGGCAGAAAGAACAGGTGCCGATATAATGAGACAGCAGGAAGGAAGTGATCCTTCATCCGTTGTGTATGATGGAATGATGAAAGCTGTGAATAAAAAATACGATGTAGTGCTCATTGATACAGCTGGCAGACAGCATACAAAAATCAACCTGATGAATGAACTCTCCAAAATTAAAAGAACCATTAAAAAAATAGTTCCCGAAGCTCCACATGAAACATTGCTTGTAGTGGATGCAACAACCGGTCAAAATGCCATTACTCAGGCTGAGTTATTTAATAAAGCTACAGAACTATCGGGATTGGTTCTGACTAAATTGGATGGAACAGCAAAAGGCGGGATTGTAATTGGCATAAAACATCAGCTCGATATTCCGGTTAAACTTATCGGAGTAGGGGAAACCTACAACGATCTACGTGATTTCGATATAAATGAATTTGTAGAAGCTATATTTGAATAGGCAGCCACAGACCAGCACTGCCAAAAAAATAAAAATTATTGGTTTTATTCCCACGATTGAAATCGTGGGCTGTATGAACTCGTTCGCAAGTTGAACTTGCGAATGCAATTGTGTTGATAAGTTCAACTTATCAACAAGAAGATCAAGTGAACGATTAAGGGTAAAGAGTCCCTACAAGATTAAACTATAAAGCAATTTAATTTCATCAGCACAAATCTCAGAATTTGGTGTTTCCAAAATTAAGGGAATATCATCGAATCTGCTATCATTCATCAAGAACTTAAACGCATCTAATCCAATGAAACCCTTTCCAATACTTTCGTGTCTATCAACCCGCGTTCCCAGTTCTTTTTTGGTGTCATTAAGATGCATACCCTTTAAATATTGAAATCCTACAAGTTTTTCAAACTGTTTGAAAGTTGCATGAAAAGCTTCTTCATTTCGCAGATCATATCCCGATGTATAAGCATGACAGGTATCGATGCAAACACCAACACGAGATTTATCGTTAACCTTATCAATGATTTGAGCTAAATGTTCAAACTTATAACCAACATTATTACCCTGTCCGGCTGTATTTTCTATAACTGCTGTAACAAATTCTGTTTCCGAAAGTGCCCAGTTTATGGAATCAGAGATAGTTTGCAGACATTCATCTTCGGAGTATTGTCCCAAATGAGATCCTGGGTGAAAATTCAAATATTTAAGACCTAGCTGTTCACAACGTTGCAATTCATCTAAAAACGCTTTTTGTGATTTAATAAGTTTTTCACTTTCAGGATGACCGAGATTTATGAGATAGCTGTCGTGAGGCAGAATGTGTTCTGGTGAATAATCTTCCTTTTTACAATTTGCTTTAAACAGTTTAATATTTTCCTCTGTGAGCGGTTTAGAAAACCACTGTCTCTGGTTTTTCGTAAAAAGTGCAAATGCTTTTGCCCCGATCGCTTTTGCATTAAACGGTGCATTTTCTACACCACCTGCAGCACTTACATGTCCTCCAATGTATTTCATATTTTGCTCCTTTTTATGTTGCTGAATAACTTAGATAATTTGATCTCATCAAGTTTGCCATCCGTTCTTACTCCACTGCACAGATCTATTCCGAAAGGGTGAACTCGGTTTATTGCCTCAGCAATATTATTCGGCTTTATACCACCTGCAAGAAATATTGGAATATCCAGTTTCTCTCTTATTTTTAGGCTAATTTCCCAGTTATGAGTTCTTCCTGTTCCACCTAGTTCTTTAACCTGTTTAGATTGATCACCGGAATCCAATAAAATCGCATCAACATCATTTTGAATTGCCAGTGCCTCTGCAATACTTTCTTCACCTGTTACATGAATAACCTGAACAATGGCTATTCCAGGTAAAGTTTCTTTCAGGTCTTTGTGTGTCCCAATTTGTAAATTATCACAGATCTGGATCGTGTTAGTCCGGCAATATTCATGCTGCTTGATAATGTCTTTTACATTCTGTTTGGAAGTTAATAAAAATGTAGCTATGGGTGGAGGAA
>DAOUVH010000160.1 GCA_030667725.1 Candidatus Cloacimonadota bacterium
ACAACAATATCCAGAAATTCTCCTGGTTTATAGGCAGCTACATCATAATGCTCTGCAGTGAATGTGTTAATGATTTGTGAATTTGGACGATCAAACCTAATTACATAGTTATTAGCTGCCACTAATACTGAAATTGAGGCAAATAATATTATTATCGTTAACGAAAATGTAATGTTTTTTTTCATATTATCTCCTATTATTAATTATTAATATATTGCAATAATTGTTCCAAATATTAATAGTAAATTTGACTTTTATATAGCAGAACTACCGGAAAATCCGGTAGTTCTGTAAAAGGAAAATATCTGGTTTTATTTGAAATTTGTTTCTAATAACTGTTCTAATTCCGCTTTTAATAATTCTACTTCTTCGTTTGTTACTTCATCTTCAAGATCTGCAACTTCATATTGCATACCATTCTTAAGAGTTTGCAATGCAGTATCATATTCGCCTAATTCCTTTTGGATCCTGGCAAGTTGGATATAAGCATCAAAATGATCTTCACGTGTTTCAATTGCTTGTAGCGTAGCAAATTCGGCATCCTTGAAATTTTGTTGTTTCATAAGAGCTTCACCCTTATGACGCCAGGGACATGACCATTTAGGAACATCTTCATTCAGTTTTTCATAGACCGCAATAGACTCATCCAATTTACCTAATTCTAATAATAAATTGGCATAAGAGAATTTCGTTCGTGTATTTAATGAATCTAAATTATCATTTAAAATATCAAGATTATTTTCTAATTCCATTGTAAAAAGGTATGAGAGCATTAATGCTGAGTTATAATCTTTAGCATTTTCACTATTAGAATTGTAATGTTCAATTGCTTTTTGGAAGTTCTCAAATGTCTGGTCTTGTTGATAAATCATAAATAACTCATTTTCATTATGCTCTTCTGCTAAAAGTAATGTTACTAATACAACTACTATAATCGAAAATATGATCTTTTTCATTTATCGCTCCTTAATTTTATTGAGACTAGAAAATATTGGACATAAATAAGTGTCAAAATAATTATGTTTTGTGTGCGCCCGTGGCTCAATTGGATAGAGCATCTGACTTCGGATCAGAGGGTTAGGGGTTCGAGTCCTCTCGGGCGTGCCACTTATATTGAGGCTTACGAACAAAGCGAGTAAACACAATACAAAACAAGATGGGGCTTTCCGAAGGAAAACGTATCGGTTTTATCAATTTAGTTCGCTTTTATTCGTTGTAATTATTCTTTTTGTAAGAATGAAAATACGCTTAATATAAATTATACATTCTCAGATACAATCCAATTAATGTATTCCCTGCAAGAATATAGACTAAGGCTCCTATGATAAGAAATGGTCCAAATGGAAAATGTTTTTTGCGATCATGTTTTAGAATTATTAGTATAACCAAAGCGATTAGTGAAGAAAAGAGAACTGTAAACAGTGTTCCCCACACTCCAAGAAAAGCTCCAATTGCTGCAATAAGCTTGATATCTCCACCACCTAGACTATCTTTCCCTGTAGCTTTCTGAAAGAAAAAAGCTATAAACAAGAATACGAGAAATCCTGATAAAGCACCAATACAAGCTGATATCCAGATAACATCAGTATTTGGAAGAAATGAGAATATAAGACCGATAACAATAAGTGGAAGCGACAATTTATCCGGTATAATGTAATGATATAGATCAATAAAAAAAATGATCAATCCGAATGAAATAAAAATTGCATATTTGAAAAAGACAATTGAAAATTGTGCATTCTGGTTTGAGAAAAGTAGCATCAGTAAAACGGGTGTTAATAATTCTACGAGAAAATAGTGAATATTGATTTTTGCACCGCAATAAGCACATTTACCCTTTAGTAAAACATAGCTAATGATTGGAATATTATTATAAGGTTTTATTTTTGCTTTGCAGGCAGGACAACTGGAATCTGGGAAAACTACTGATATCTTTCTGGGAATTCTGGAAATGCAAACATTGAAGAAACTTCCAAATACAGCACCAACTATGAAAATGATTATGTAAAACACAATAAAAATGCCCGGTTAACCCGGGCATTAATTATATTATTTCATTCCCGAACTGATAGCCAGTCCAAGATTGAATATCGGCAGGTAAATGATAACAATGATATATCCAACCATCCCCGCCATAACAATTATCATCATAGGTTCGATCAGCGATGTAAGCCTATCAATTACCGAATCAACTAGTTTCTGATGGAATTCCCCTGCTTTTTTTAGCAGACTATCCATCTCACCTGTTTCTTCTCCTGTTGAAATAAGCTGAAGAAGAGTTGAGGGAAACACTTTTGTCTTTTTAAAAGCTCCCGCAACCGTATAACCTTCTTTCACTAACCCACGAGCCTGAATACAAGCTTTTTCTATAACTGCATTCTGAACGACTTTTTCAACCAGTTCCATAGTATCCATAATTGGAACACCGGCATACATTAAAATACTGAATGTCCGAGCAAATTTACTCATAATAGAGTTTTCTAATAAATTACCAATCACCGGCAATTTTAATACGACACTATCAACTATAAGATGACCTCTTTCTGATAGATAGAACAGGAAGAAAGCCATGAAGAATGCTAATACTCCCAACCCGGTAAAGAAAACATTCTCCCGTACAACATTACTGATTGCTATAGCAGCCACGGTTGGAGCTGGTAGATCTGCATTAAAGCTTTCATAAACACCTGCGAACATGGGGATAATAAAATAGAATAATCCCCAAACCACAACAGCTAGAAAAACAAGAATAAATATCGGGTATGAAAGTGCAGACCACACTTTCCGGCGTGTGTCTTCAATCTTCTCCAGATACGTAGCAAGCTCATCTAGAATAGTGTGAAGCGTACCTGAAACTTCACCTGCTTTTACCAATGCAATAAATAGTGAATTAAAAACACCTGGATGCAGTTCCATTGATTCTGACAAACTATACCCTTTCTTTATGTCATTAGAGAGCTTAATCAGAACTTTCTTAAAACGTTTATTTTTCTCTTCTCTAGACAAGTTTGTTAGTGATTTCTCAATTGTTAAGCCTGCTGAGAACATGGTTGCAAGCTGCCGTGTAAAGAATACAAGGGTTTTTAAGCTTACTCCCGTTCGGATCTTATAAAAAGTTAGCATTATTTTATCGAACATCGATAATTTTCCGCTGAATGCACCTTCTTTACCAGCCTTCACCGAAATAATAATGCTGCCTTCTTTTGTTAACTTATCAACAGCTTCATCCATAGTGGTAGCTTTTGTTGTACCTTCTATACGAAGCCCTTTTACATCTTTAATTATATATTGAAAAACTGGCATATTATTTCCTTCTTAATTAACGAATTTATTCATCCGAGACTGTTAATTTAACAACCTCATTTATTGTTGTTAACCCCTGTTTCATCTTATCAATACCGCTGGCATGCAGGGAGTGCATTCCATTTCTTATTGCAGCTTCACGAATAACATCCTGGTTTTCTCCAGCAAAAATAAGCTTTCTGACCTCAGAATTAACTTCGATCAATTCAAAGATACCTGTTCTTCCTGAATACCCTGTGTTATCGCAATGAACGCATCCTTTACCTTTTTTAAAGCTGATCTCTTTTGCCTCATCTTTTGAGATACCGGCTGCAATAAGTTCTGCATCCTTTGGAGTATAATCTTCTATACAATTAGAACAGATCTTACGCACCAAACGCTGAGCCATAACAAGGTTCAAAGAAGATGCAACCAAATATGATGGTATGCCGATATCAACAAGTCGTGTTATAGTTGAAGGAGCATCATTAGCATGAAGAGTAGTAAACACCAAGTGACCTGTAAGTGAAAACTTGATAGCAATATCAGCAGTTTCATGATCACGGATCTCACCAATAAGCACAATATCCGGGTCCTGGCGCAGAACAGAACGAAGAGCTTTACCAAAAGTTAAACCTATTTTCTCTTTCGCCTCGATCTGTGTAATTCCATCCAACCTGTATTCCACCTGGTCTTAAACTGTTACTATGTTATTCTCGATATTCTTTATCTCTTTTAATGCAGCATGAAGTGTGGTTGATTTACCACTACCTGTAGGACCGGAAACGATCGTGAT
>DAOUVH010000307.1 GCA_030667725.1 Candidatus Cloacimonadota bacterium
CTATTGCAAACCACACTGGCTAACGGTATGCATATCGTGGTAAAAGAGAACAGGTTAAATGAATCGGTTGGTTTTTACTGCTTTGTGAAAACGGGTTCTGTGAATGAAGGGCAATACCTGGGTGCAGGAATTTCCCACTTTTTGGAACATATCGTATCCAGCGGTGCTACAACGTTCCATACGGAAGATGAATATAATGCCATGGGTAAAGAGATGGGTGCACTGGTGAATGCCTACACGAGTTCGGCTGTAACCGCATTTCACATAACTGTAGATAAACCTTACAAAGATATGGCTCTGCAAAATCTATCCGAGCAATTGCAATATTGCCTTTGTGATTCTTTTGAAGTTGCCAGGGAACGTGAAGTTATCCTCAAAGAGATCGTAATGCGCTCTACTCCCCCGCAGTCTAAAGTTAATCAAAGGCATAATGAACTGGTCTATTCTAATTCCAATAAACGTTTTCCGGTAATAGGTTATACAGATCTATATAAAACTATCAGCCGGGATGAACTGCAGGATTATTATAAAGCCAGATACGCTCCCAATAATATGATCTTTGTGGCAGTTGGGAATTTTGAAGCTGAAAAAATGCTGGAAGAGATCGTTGAGTCTTTTAAGGATTTCCCCAGAAGACAGTTGGAACCTGTTTACTTGCCGGTTCAGCATCAGCGTGAAGGCTCTATTGAATATATTGAAGAGTTTGGAATTGAATCACCCTCTGTTTACATTTCAACCATTCTCTCGGCAGCAGATTACATGGATGCAAGGGCTCTTAATGCAGCTCTTAGTATACTTTTTTCCAAAAGGCAGTCACCTATCCGCTATAAACTTGTTGAGGAATTACAATTGGTTAACAGCAGACGATTCTATGGTTATGCCAGCGCTGCTCCTAACTCTCCTGAGGGTGAGATCACCATCCAATTTGAACCTAAGAATTCAGCAGATATAGATCTGATCATTTCAATTATTGATGAAGAGATTACCAGATACAGTCAGTCGGGCATCACTGAAGAGGATCTGCAGAATTATATTAATAGAATAAAAGCTAATAAATTGCTGCGTACACCCGGTGTATCTTCTGATGCTAATAGTATCGGCTGGACAATGATGTCTTATAATGTACCGGATTATTACCCAACTCAGATCCGGATATTAGAGTCTTTAACGGCTGAAGATCTTGCTTTCCAATTAAGAAAGCATTTAGTTCCTAAAAACAGGGTTATCTTTAAAGCTGTACCAAAAGGTGATAAAACATTATTGGAAAGTAAAGATATCGCTGCCATCGAAAAGACTGAGATCGAGAAAGTTCAAATTGATGACAACCTGATTCTTCTTCATAAAATGAATACCGAGAAACCGCTGATCAATGCGATTATTCATCTTCCGGTCTCTACAAATTATGAAACAAAAGAAAATGCCGGTGCACTCTCTTTTATGACTAATTTGTTGTTCCGCGGTTCCAAAAAATTTAATTCCTTGGAAATTACAGAATGGAAGGAAGATCATGCGGTTTCCTTTAGCACCGACTGTTCAACAAATGGAATTAATCTTGAGTTCAAATGCCTGAAAGCTGATTATCCTAAATTGGAAGAGATGCTGTTCGATGCCTTTAAGAATCCAAGCTTTGACGATAAAGAACTCATCTTGGCAAAAGAGGAAGTTAATGCAAGATATAAGCGTTCTAAAAGCCGGGCTACTACTGCTCATAGAGATTATATTAATTCAGTAATGTTTACCGATTCCCGTGCTGGACTTTCCAGTGAAAATAAAAAAGATATTATTCTATCATTAACCAGAAATGATCTTCAGGAATTGCATAAAACATATTTTAACTCGGAAGAACTGATTGTAACTTTATTTGGTGATGTAACTAAAGAAGAAGCTGTAGAAATTGCAAAAGATATTAAGAAAAACATGCCGGATAAACAAATAAAGGAAGAAAAGCATTTTACCAAAATTCCTAACGAAAATGGAACTTATCTAAATAAATATGAATTCGAGCAGGTGAATCTGGATATTTACTGTCCCGCTCCACCTCTTGCCACAGAAGATTATATTGTGATGAGATTAATAAATAATATACTTAGCGGATCACGCGGCAGACTCCATCAGGTGGTGCGCGGAACTAGCGATCTAGCTTATTATGCCTTCCCGCAATTTCATTCTTCCGAAAATTTTGGTTATTTCAAATTGAGCAGTCAAACCTCTATTGATAAGAAAAAAGAACTCACTGAAGTTATGGTGAATGAGCTGACGAAACTAATGACAGAAGAGGTTCCGATAGACGAGCTTAACAGCGCAATTGATGAGAGTGAAAAAATGCTTAAAGCTATGCTGAATGAGAATTCACTTCCCTATTACATCACCTATTTTGAAGCGCTGGGATTGGGTTATGATTATATTGATCGAGTTTCCGAAATTTACAGGAAGATAACTCCGACTCAGATCAAAATGACAGCCAATAAATATTTCAAAGATCAAGCTGTAATCATTTCCGAACCTGATGAGAATGTTGAATTGATGGTTGA
>DAOUVH010000277.1 GCA_030667725.1 Candidatus Cloacimonadota bacterium
GGATAAAAATGAGAAATCGACCATTTTGAGGAGGTCTTTGAAATCGATGTTATGCAGGATTTTTTCAATTTCCCAGCCCATCAGACCGGAAGCATACATAGAACCAATGATAGCACCAATACTTGTTCCGGAGATTATGGAAGGTCTTAAATTCATTTCATCAAGAACTTTAAGGAATTCAATATGGCAGATGCCTCTTGCTCCGCCGCCACCAAGCGTTAAACCGATTTTTTTCATTAGTTCAATCCAATCTGATTTTTTCTATAATTTCACTTTCTAAAATAATTATTTACTGCCAGCTTGACAACATATTTCTCTTCACAATTTTGGAAACATCTAAATTTTGCAGAGGAGAGGATATTTTGGATAAAAAACCAATCGGTATTTTTGATTCAGGTGTAGGTGGATTAACTGTATTTAAAGAAATTCGCAGACGATTCCCCTATGAAGATATCATCTATTTTGGCGATACAGCACGTGTTCCTTACGGTCCAAAATCACGGAATACAGTTATTGAGTATTCAGTACAAAATGCACGATTCCTGATCCAACAAGGAGCTAAGATCATTGTAATAGCTTGTAATACCTCTTCTGCAACAGCTCTTATTGAATTGCAAAAACTGCTTCCTGTTCCAGTACTTGGTGTTATTGAGCCGGGAGCTCTCTCAGCTGTTAAGGTAACCGATAATAAACGCATTGGTGTAATTGGAACTGAAGGAACTATCCGCAGTCAGGCATATTCCTCTGCAATATCCAAACTTGATGAAAACTGTAATGTATTTAGTAAACCATGCCCGCTTTTTGTTCCACTTGTCGAAGAAGGTTGGGAAGATCATGAAGTAACACAGCTTACTATTAAGGAATATCTTACTTCACTTCTACAAAAAGATATCGATACCCTGGTTCTGGGATGCACTCACTATCCCATTCTTAAAACTTCAATTCAAAAATTTGTGGGAAATAAAATTACACTTGTAGACAGCGCCCAAGCTGTTACAGATAAACTTGAAGAGATCCTTCCAAATAGAGAAACTAAAGAAATAGGAAAAGATAATTTTTATGTTAGTGATAATGAAGCTAAATTCAAACAAATCGCTTCTAAAATACTCGATATGGAAATAGATAAACTGATAAAAGTGAAGCTTGGTGAAGGCTGGTTTTTGAAATAATGGAAAAATTTTCTGAGCTTGCTTTTAATATAATTAATAATCTATTAAAAATCAAAAAAAATGACGTAATCTCAATTTCCGGTGAAATCCATAATGCCAACAATGCTAACGAACCACTCATCGAATTACCATTAATAGAAGAGTTAGCTGTTGCAATAAGGAAAAGGAAGGCATTTCCTGTTTTAGAAATGTCCACCGAAAAACTTAAGAAACGTTTCTTTGCCGAAATGCCTGATGATATATTTTCCGTTCCACCAAATTATTATAAAAATTGGATCAATGCGATAGATAAATTTATTGAGATTAGCTGGGAAAGTTATTCCAGTGATTTCCATGAAACTTCAGATAAGCAGCTAAAACAATTTAAAGATTCAACTAACTCCATTATGCAGCATCTCTTCCAGCAAAAGAAAAAGATCATATTCCTCAACTTCCCCACTCAACAACTTGCTGAATACATCGGTACAGATTATGACAAACTTGTGGATACATATATTCAAGGCGTAAACTGCAATTACAATTTGTTAAAAATTAACGGTGAAGAATATCGCGAGCGGTACTTCTCATATTCCAATTATCGTATAACAACTCATACTGAGACATTGGCTATAAAAATAAATAGAGATAAACCAGTATTATTCTCCGGTGATCCTTCTGAGCATCAAATTATTTTTTTACCAACAGGCATTATTGAATTCCCGATCGAGCGTGAGAGTATGAACGGCATCTACTTTGCTGAAAAGATCTACTATAAAGAACATAATTATAATAATGTAAAAATTAAATTTGAGAACGGATCAATACGATATGTAGCTTTTAAAGAAGATAAAAAAGGGAATTTCCATTTACAGAATGAGCTCATAAATAGTGATGAACAGTGCTTTCTGACCCTAGGCTTTAATCAAGACATAAGAGAATACACAAATTATTTCTCTTATGACCGCTGTATTGAAGGTAATATTTCAATGAAATTTTTTGATAAGAAGTCAAAACCGATTTTTCTTTCAAATATTAATAGTAAAATTGATAAAGAAAACAGATAAATATGCCTCAAATAAAGAAGGAGAATTATTTTGGCTAAACACATTTTTGTAATTGGTGGAGTTTTATCTTCGTTAGGTAAAGGAATTGCGGCGTCTTCAACAGGACTTCTATTAAAGAAAATGGGATACAAAGTAGTGATGCAAAAATTTGATCCTTATTTAAATGTAGACCCCGGAACAATGAGTCCATTCCAGCATGGAGAAGTTTTTGTAACTGATGACGGAGCAGAAACCGATCTCGATCTGGGTCATTATGAAAGATTTATTGGTAATCCCCTGAACAAGAATTCTAATTCGACTTCCGGACAGATATATGAAACGGTATTAAAAAAAGAGCGACGTGGTGACTATTTAGGAAAAACCGTTCAGGTAATTCCACATATTACTGATCAGATAAAGAAGGTTATCCTCTCTATTGAGCAAGATAATGATATAGTCATAACAGAGATTGGGGGAACAGTCGGAGATATTGAAAGTTTGCCTTTCCTGGAAGCTATTAGACAGTTCCGAATGGATGTGGGCATTGAAAATTCTCTATTCATTTTCCTTACATATGTTCCCTATA
>DAOUVH010000301.1 GCA_030667725.1 Candidatus Cloacimonadota bacterium
AGAACAAAAGGTCTGCAAAACATACAATGGAATGGTACTGATGATAATGGGAAACAAGCAGGTTCAGGAATTTATTTCTATAAGTTGGAAGTTGATAATTCCACAATAGATGTGAAGAAATGTATTTTGCTTAAATAATTGTTAACAATTACAATTAACGGGCGGGAATACCGCCCGTTTTTTATTTGACAGATAAACTTAAAATCCAAACCTTTATTTTATGAATATTGATAAATTATTAGAATTCCTGAAAGAAAACAAGAACAGAGAATTCTTTAAAGAGCTTCAAGAATTAGAGGAAATTACTATTAATGATATTCAACAATTAGTATCTGATAATCCAGACAAACCAATAAAAGAAATGCTTAGTCAGATCAAAATACAATAAAGGAATTTAAACAAGATAAAAATTTCCGGAGAACTTCTTTTCACAGAACAGGGAGCGCAGCAGGCTAGTTCCTGGGAGTTGGCAAAATATCATGCAAGAAAGTTTGAAGCATTCAAAAATATAGCAGATCTATGTTGCGGAATCGGAGTAGATCTAATAAATATTGCAAAAGGCAAAGAACAAGTATATGCAATTGACCTGGATGCAGATACATTAAAACTCGCTGAATATAATTGTAGGAATCAGAATTTGAATAACTTCAATTTTAACTTAGGCAGAGCAGAAGAATTCAACCAGCAAGTTGATGCAATATTTATTGATCCTGATAGACGGCCTGGCAGTTCCCGAAAAATAGCTCCCGAAGAGTATTCACCACCATTTTCTAAAATTATTGGATTAAGAAAGATCTGCCCGAATATTGCTGTTAAACTATCTCCTGCACTAGATTATAAAAGATTGGAACTGCCTGACGATTCAACACTTGAGTTTGTTTCGGAAAATGGAACATTAAAAGAGATCCTGCTTTGTTTAGGAGAACTTGCTACAAAAGACTGTGAGCGAAAAGCTTTACTTTTACCAATAGATCTCACAATGAAAAATTCTAATACAAAAATTGAAGTTACTGATATTAAAAAGTATCTATTTGAACCTGATCCTGCCATTATCAGAGCCGGATTGGTTCAGGAATTGGGGAGTAAGATAGGTTATAAACTTATAGATTCAAAACTAGCATTGTTAACCGGTTTACAAATAACTAAAACTGATTATGGAAAGTTATTTGAAGTTAATGAAATATTGAAATTCGATTTGAAAAAAATCCGCAAATATGTTCGCGAAAACGAAATTGGTGAGTTGATAATTAAGACACGCGGCTTCACGGAATCGGTAGAAAAGTTTCGAAAAAAAATCAAACTGAAAGGTAGAAATTCGATAATAATGTTCATTCTTAGAACGGGCGATGATCACATTATTGTATTCTCACAAAAAGGAAGGATATATTATTGAATCCACTAACTCTTCGTAAAAAGAGAGGCAAGAAGATTCCTCAGAGCGACGTGGAAAAAATATCGTCATCCTGACGAATCTTACACGTTGCTCTCTTAAGGAAGGATAGAGTGAATTAATTACTCATTTTCTCCTTATTCTTCGTTAAGAGTAATAGCAAGAAAATACCACAGAATGACGGGTAAATAATTATAATGTATCACTCGAACGCATAACTTACTTTTATTATCAGCGTGTATCTGTGTTCATCCGTGGTTGATGTATTTGTAAGTATGCTTTCTATCTATTTTATAAAAATCACTTGCTTATTTTAGATGTAAATAGAAATTGTAAACAAAACAAAAAAGGAAGTAAAAATGAAGGGAACTGTAAAATGGTTTGATGAAGGAAAAGGTTATGGTTTTGTAATGACAGAGGAGGGAAAAGAATTTTTCGTTCACTGGAAATCAATAGTAACAGTATCAGAATTGGGTAGAAAAACACTCATCCCGGGTGAGGAAGTAGAATTTGACACCATCGAAACCGATAGAGGAACACAAGCAATCAATATTATCAGATTAACCCCGTGATCTGGTAATTACAATTTTTGCGGCGCTAAAGCGTCGCTTTTTTTTATGAACAGCTTTTTACCAACATCTCAAAAAGACCTTAACGACAGAGGTTGGAAACAACTAGATATTATCATTATAACCGGTGATGCCTATGTTGATCATCCCAGCTTTGGTCCCGTTATTATTGCCAGATCTCTGGAAGCAGAAGGCTACAAAGTAGGTATAATTTCCCAACCTGACTGGCGAAATGATAAAGATTTTAAAAAACTTGGACGCCCCAGACTATTCTTTGGAGTTTCTTCGGGGAATATGGATTCAATGATAAATCACTATACTGCAATGCGTAAGATACGTACGGAAGATGCATATTCACCCGGTGGAAAAGGTGGTTTGCGTCCGAACAGAGCTGCAACTGTTTATACCCAAAAAGTCAGATCGATCTATAAAGATACTCCGGTTATTCTAGGCGGAGTTGAAGCCAGTATGCGCCGCTTGCCTCATTATGATTACTGGAGCGATAATCTACGCAATTCCATTCTCTTCGATTCCAGAGCAGACATCATTGTTTACGGAATGGGGGAAAGAACAATAAATGAGATCGCAGAAAGGATAAATAACGGTGAAGATATAAAGGAAATG
>DAOUVH010000011.1 GCA_030667725.1 Candidatus Cloacimonadota bacterium
AATCAACTTTTTATCATTTTCTCCTTTCACTAATTTGATTCACTTGACAGGAATTTAAGTCAGGTAGTTAAAATTACCTTAGAAGTTTATCGGAGGAAATTTGTATTTAATCAGAAATGTATTGGTGCCTGTTGCAAAAGAAATCGACTTAATTGATGTAATCTCGAATAAATTAAAGATTTCATCGAAATACATTGGAAATATCAAGACGATCCGTCGCTCAATCGATGCACGCAAGAAAAATTTCCTCAAATATAATTTCACACTTATAGCTGAAATAGATTTCAATATAAACCTTAATAATGAAGTCCTAAAATATATTGAACCAGAATCTTACATCAAAAGTTCTATCAAATTAGCTGATCCTAATCCATTTATTATTGGAGCTGGTCCTGCTGGGCTTTTCGCTGCACTTTCTCTTGTTGAAAAAGGATTTCAACCATACATTTTTGATCGAGGAGAAACAATTGATCTTCGAGCAAAAAAAGTTGAGAAATTCTGGCAGAAAGGAATTCTGGATGAGAACAGCAATGTCCAGTTCGGTGAAGGTGGAGCAGGAACATTCTCCGATGGTAAACTTACTTCAAGAACCAGAGATTTTTATACAAATAAAATTGTTGAATACCTTATTAAATTTGGTGTTGATGAATCGATAAAATACGAAGCTCTTCCCCATCTTGGAACTGATGGATTGAGAAGTATTATAATTAATTTGAGGAAATTTCTAATTGAAAAAGGTTGTAAATTCTTTTGGAATAGCAAGCTGGAAAATATTACAATTGAGAATAATAGTATTGCAGATGTAACGATAAATAATGAAAAACACTCTCCTGAAATCTTGATTTTAGCAATTGGGAACTCAGCACGTGATACCTTCACAATGCTGAAAGATAAAATTGATTTGGAAAATAAATCTTTTGCTGTTGGTTTTCGGATAGAGCATTCTCAGGAATTCATTAATAATGCTTTCTATGGTGAGAAAACTGATTTTTCGCTTACCGGTCCGGCAACGTATCGCCTCACTGCTAAATACAATAACAAGGGAATTTATAGTTTTTGCATGTGTCCGGGTGGGTTTATTGTAGCCGGATCTTCTGAGCAAAACAGCTTAGCCCTTAATGGTATGAGTTTTAAAAATAGAAATAATAAATTTGCTAATAGTGCTATTGTGGCAACAGTTAATAAAATTGATTTCGGTGATGATATTCTCGCCGGAATGAAATTCCAACAACAGATTGAGAAAAAATGTTACAATCATTCTAAACCCTATTTTGCTCCATCTCAAAATGCTGATGATTTCATGAAGAATTCAATTTCTTCCGCACAAAAGAATTCCACTTTTTTGCCAGGAACATATCAAGAAGATCTGAATGAAATCTTCCCACAAAATATTACAGAATCATTGAAATCCGGGTTAACAAAATTTAATAAAAGAATTCCCGGATTTATTGATAATGGCTTATTGTTGGCACCAGAAACCAGAACTTCATCACCTGTCCGTTTGCCCAGGGAACGTGATACTTTCCAGGCAAATGGGATCACTAATCTCTTTCCTATCGGTGAAGGTTCCGGTTATGCAGGTGGAATCATGAGCAGTGCTGCAGATGGCTTTAAATGTAGTAAATTATTTCTTTTGAAACAAAAATAAGATTAAGAACAAAATTCAAAAAATATTTGACAAAACAACTTATTATATTCTGTTGTCCTATAAGGTGCAACAAATAATTGCGCCTTGATTAAGTAAATAAAATAAACTACTATGGGAAAAGGAGAGAAGTATGAAAAAGAAACTATTAGTTTTTGCCTTACTGCTGCTTACGATATCCGTATTTGCAGTATGGAATGTTGGTGAGCCTATCACTGACGATTATTCATGGACAGATAGTAATGGAGAATACCATTCAATCCATGAACTAACTGAAGCGGGGAAAGCAATTGTAATGTTCTGGGGAGGTTATGGTTGAGGTGGCTGTGAAGCGGCGGCGCCGATTTTATATAACTGGTGGACAACACAAAATCCAGACGATGTTTATTTGATCTGTGAAACAAACTGGACAAGCTCCCCTATGCCTTATTCAGCAGACATCGATGCATTTTATTGGGATTTTGGTAATGGATATGTTCCTTTCTTTGCTGTGATAGGTGCATACAATATCTTTATGTATGGTGATAATCCTGTGCAAAATGCAATTGATATGGTTCCGGATGCAATTGAGTCATTCAATCATATGGGTGTAGTTGCTCCAATAGCAGATCTGGAGAACTATTTCTGGGGATTTAATCATATTGATATTACTGATATGTTTGCAACTCCAACTGGAAACCCAATTGCTGTATCAATTACAGGTAATAGTAATCCCGATATAGCCAGTGTAGAACTTGAAGATAATATTATCACAGTTATCATCGGCTCAGAACTTGGTTCAACTGAAATCACCGTAACAGGTGATGATGGTTCTGATGAAACTGTAGATGATGTGTTTGTTGTAACAGCAATGAATCCTAATTTGTTGAGTTACGAATACCTTCTGGAAGATAGTCCGATTCAAGGATTATATCCCAACAATCCAAATCCTTATTCAAACTCATATACTAATCTTGGCTGGACATCAATATCAGTTACTGAGACTGATGAAATTGCAAATGTTCATTTCTCAGTAATGTGGGAAAGTGTTGATTATGCCAGTGAAGGCAGTTTCCGAGCTACTTCACCAGATGGTACAGATGTTCTGCTTTATAATTCCACTGGTACAACTCCAGTACAACTGGAGATTGATGCTGCTGGATTTAATGGCGAAGCGATGAACGGTGACTGGATCATTTACATGCTCGATAGTTATGGTGATGGAGGACATCAAGTCACAGATGGCGTTGTTACATTAATGTCTGGTTCAGATGAAATTGGTCAAGTCGAAGGTATTGTTAGTGATGCAGATGACAATCCAATTCTTGAAGCAGTTATCTCAGTTAGTAATATCGCTACAATGTCAGATGATCAGGGTCAATTCTCATTCGATATTCTCAGCAGTGATTATACATTCACCTGTGAAGCAGAAGGTTACGAAGTAGCTACTATTGATGAAGTGGTAACTACTGATGAATTAACATATCTTGATTTCCAATTGGTAGCTATTACAGGAACCAATGACCTTCCTGTTCTTATAACAGAACTTCATAGCAACTACCCAAACCCATTCAATCCAATTACAAATATTTCTTATTCAGTTAAAAAAGCTGGAAAAGTTACTCTTGAAGTTTATAACATTAAGGGTCAGCTTGTTAAAACACTTGTTAATGATGTAAAAGAAACAGGTAATTATACTACAACCTGGAATGGTACAGACAATTCAAACAAGTCTGTATCCAGTGGTGTTTACTTCTATAAAATGAAAACCGGAAACTACACTGCAACTAAGAAAATGATCCTGATGAAATAGGCTTTGCATTTCATTGGACAAGTCCTTATGAAATAAGGGAATTTAGCCTGACCACTCGTGAGTGGTCAGGCAACTTCTCTTTCCTCATGAAATAGTAATACAAATATCCTGTTTGTGTTACACAAAACGCCTTGAGAGATTGGGGCGTTTTTTGTTATTAATTATTTGACATTCCACACCGATTTGTTTTGTTGCCCCATGTGTTGCAACAGTGTATTGTTAGGAGAAAATATGAATAAATATTTAGCAGAGTTAATAGAAGTAGGTCTTACTGAAAATGAGGCAAAAGTGTATAGTTGCCTGCTGAGGAAAAATACATTTAAAGCAACTGAAATTTCACAATGTTGTAACGTAAACAGATCCCGGATCTATTCAGTTCTTGAAAGTTTAATAAAAAAAGGATTATGCACAGAAAAACTGGGAAAAGTCAGGAAATTCAAAGCTGAAGCTCCGGAAATTGCTTTTGATAAGCTCATAAACGAACAAAATGAAAAATTAAAAACCCTTAACTCTCTTCCCGAGCTTCTCTCTCCAATTTACAATTCTAATACTGATAACTCTTGTCCACTCGAATTCATTGAAGTCTATGGTACTCCCTCAAGTATTATAAAAAAGCATCACACACTTGAACTTGAATCTAAAGAAGTTGTACTCTCTTTATGTAAATCTCCCTATGCTATGTCAAATGATCTTGATATTCACGAAGAACAAGAAGAAAGCATGAAAACAGGCGTTGTATACAAATCGATCTTTGAAATAGAGAAAGATGATATGGAGTTATTTGCAAGAAGAATGAAAAATTTTGAAGATCAGGGTGAAGAGATTAAGGTAGCTTATCATCTTCCAATTAAATTACATGTATTCGATGATCATACTGTGATGTTCTCAATGATCAATCAGGTGAATCCTGACCAAAACCTTACATATATGGTTATTGAACATTCAGATCTAGCCGAAACCCTTATAACTACATTTTATAAATATTGGGGAGAAGCACTTACCGTAAGTGAGTTTTTGAAGAAGGAAAATATTGTTCTTTAGGAATGCAAATTGCTTTATTTGATAGTGTAAAATAATAATAATATATTTGGAGGATTAATGAGGAAACTTTTGTGGATTACTTTTGCAATGATGATATTATTTACTTCCCTTTTTGCACAATTACCTGACCCTCAGCAGGTAATGTCAGCAAAGATCGAAGGTAATCAGATCAGTGTAACTTATGTAATACCGGAAGGTATGTATCAGTCCTTGCAGGAAGACATGTTATTCATCGATGTGGATGACGTTGATGGAATTACTTTCGAGCCAACTATCTATCCGGATGGTGAAAAATCCGAAGATGGTTATATTAAATATCATGGAAAGTTTTCATTAACTAAGCAGTTTACAATTTCAGATAATTATAAAGGAAATTCGGTTATAAAAGTTTATGCTGGATATCAATTATGTGATGAAGGTGGAACCTGTTTCATGCCCGAAGAAATTGAATTCAATTTATCATTATCAGCTGATGCAGAAATTCAAGAAAAAGACAAAACTGATAAAATAATTAAAGAGATTGAATATACAGAGAATATTGAGGAACTTAAAATATTATTAGAAGATTTTGAAATTACTGGAAAAGAAGCTGGATATCAAAATAGTGAAGATTTCTTTACATTCCTAGAAAAAGCAAAAGAACCTGGTTCTTTGAGTACAAATAAATTTGCAAATATGAGTATCTGGCTAATTATCATCCTGATCTTACTCGGGGGAATTGCCTTAAATCTCACTCCCTGTGTCCTTCCTATGATACCGATTACAATTGCTGTCTTAGGAGCCGGTACACAATCAGAATCAAAAGCTAAAGGATTCCTGATCGGTGGAATTTATGGTCTGGGAATGGCATTAGCTTATGGGCTGTTGGGTGTAATTGTAGTTCTTACCGGTTCTCAGTTCGGCACAATAAATTCATCCCCCTGGTTTAATATTATTATTGCCGCTATTTTTATTGCATTAGCTTTGGCAATGTTCGACATCATTCCTATAGATTTCTCCAAATTTCAAAGCAATAAAGTCGGAAGTAAAAGCAGAAGTAAATTTATAACTGTATTTATTCTGGGAATCATTGCTGCTGTTTTGGCTGGAGCGTGTGTAGCTCCTGTTTTGATCTCAGTAATTTTGTATTCAACTTCTCTCTATACAGCTGGGAATCCTGCCGGATTATTACTTCCATTTTTGTTAGGTGTTGGAATGGCAATTCCCTGGCCTTTTGCCGGAGCTGGTCTTTCTTTCCTTCCTAAACCAGGCAACTGGATGAAATGGGTAAAGATCATATTCGGGATTATTATCCTGATAATTGCGATATTCTATATTTTCACAGGAATCAAAATTTTCAAGAGTAATAGAACTGTAGAATATGTTGCGGAATCGCATGAAACTTCTGAACTCCCATGGAAGCACTCTATAATTGAAGGTTTAAAATCAGCAAAAGAAAAGAATAAACCGGTTTTCATAGATTTTTGGGCAACCTGGTGCAAAAACTGTTTAGCTATGGATGCAACTACTTTCAAAGATGAAAAAGTGATAGAGGAATTCGAAAATTACATTTTGGTCAAATACAAAGCTGAAAACCTCAAAGCATCTCCTACAAAAGAGATATTAAATCACTTTGAAATAATCGGGTTACCTACTTATATTACTTTGGTTCCAAAAAATTAGAAGGTAAGAAAATGAAGAAATTTCTGATCTTGATTAGTTTGGTTTTGATACTTTTTGCCTGTGATAGATTTGAGCATAATTTTGAACCTTCTACTGGTAACGAAAATTATATAATTGATTTTTTCAATACTTTTGCAGATTCCATTTCCACATTCCCGGAAAATATCCCTGGTATTATGACATTTTATAATGATGATTACAATAACAATGGTTTTACAAAATCTGATGTTGAGAACTTCTATACTGCATTTACATTAGTCAATACTCCAATCTTTCTTGATGCAACGCTGATTGATACATTAGATAATAATATCGAATGGCGATTATTAGCAACCGAACTTTCAGGTGCAACTTTTATGGATACACTGATTACTGATGTATTGCTACCTACTACAGATTCTTTCCAATTCTACGGTAACCAGGCAGATATGAGAAATGTTATTGTAGAACTTTTCACCGCACAGTCGTGTTCGTATTGTCCTAATGCTGAAGAAGCATTACACAACCTCAGAATGCAATACGGTAGTAGGTTCTCTTACGTTGAGTATCATATTGGCGATCAACTTGCAGGTGATTTTACAGATATATTCAGTTATTATCCAAACAATGCGACCTTACCTTTTTGCATTGTAAATGGAAACGCTCATATAATTTATTCGGCTCCAAGCGTTGAGGAAGTTCAAGCAGAAATTGAAGCAGCAATCACACCACTTCTACAGGAATCAATTTTAATCAAACTTTCCGATGTGCAAACCACCATGACCGATACATTGTTTACCGGCTCAGTCATGATCGAACTTGATCCCTCAGTTTCAACTTCGAATCTGGCTCTGGTGGCTGTGTTAATGGAAGACTATAATGACGAATATTTGAACAATCATGGTGATCCACATCACAATATTGCTTTGAAGCGAATAACTGTAGATATTTCAAGCTTAGACCTAACCGATCCTGTGACGTTTGAAATTTCAGATTTAGATATACTTCCAACTTGGTACACAAATGGTTTACCAGAAGACATTACTTTGGTGATCTGGGTTCAAACTTTAGAGTCACCATATAATCAAAATACATGTGCTGTATATAATGTTATCGAAGTTTCTCTATAAATATTTTAAGGAGTGATATATAATGAAAAATATTTTTGTATTTATAATGATTATACTTTTGACATTACAATTAGTCGCTACTGAAAAAGTCAGTGATTTTAAATTGGAAAATATAGAAGGTAAACAGGTTAAATTATCAGATTTTCAAAAAGAAGGCTTAGTAATATTAGATTTCTGGGCTACTTGGTGCAGTCCATGTATAAAGGGACTTCCCAAACTAAATGAACTCCACGAAAAATATGATAATGTAAATGTGGTAGCAGTTAGCACCGATAAACCACGCAAGAAATCAGCAGCTATTTCCCATATTAAATCGAACCGGTTTAAATTTCACACTCTGTTCGATCCTAATAAGATTGTTCAAAAGCAATTTAACATAACAAACATACCTCGCACTTTGATCATTGATCAAGATGGAACAATTATTTACGACCATACTGGTTATCAGCGAGGTGATGAAAAACACTATGAAGAAGTGATCGTTAAATGGATGGAAGAACAAAAAATCAATAAACCCGAGGAAGATTCAACAGAGCCGGAAGCTGAACAACCCGATGTACTAAAAGACTAATGGTGAAAATATGAGAAAAACTTTATTTGCATTATTACTGATCATCTTGGCTACAAATCTGCTTTATTCTGAATTGAGCTTTTCCGGGTTAAACGAATTTAAGTATATATATTCCAATAATGACAATGAGGGCAACAGCTATTTTTCAGATAAATTCCAAGTTCAATCGCAATTCAAGAGTTTTAGAGCTGGCATAAAGTTTGATCTATATAAACCAAAATTCGACAAATTCGCTTTAAGCTCAATAGAAGAAGATCAGACTTTTGAGATTCATCTTGATGAGCATTATCTTCAATATGAATCTGATTACTGGTTTGCTCAAATTGGAACCTTTGAAGCAGTTATTGGATCCGGTATTGTTTTACACAATTTCTATGACGATGATTTTGAAACGGATTCCAGATTGCTCGGTGGTTATGTAAATCCGGTTTATGATGGATGGCAAGTACAATTATTCGCTGGTAACATGGAAAGCGATGACAGCATTAATCCCGCTTTGGAAGATGAATATGATCAAGTCGGTGCATTTGATGCCGATGTAAATATTACAGATAAAATAACAGTTGGTAGTAGCTACATTTTACACAGAGAACTACTTGCTGATGATGAATACAATAATAGAGCAGTATATGCCGGAAAATTTAATTATTCCTCTTCTTTATATGATCTACACACTGAATATGCAACCAGCAAAGATGATTTAGATTTAGATGGGACGGCGATCTATTCCAACATAACATCATATTTAGGTAAATTTACTTTGATGGGTACATATAAAAATTATGAGAATTTTAATGTAAGAATTTCCGATCTTCCTATGGTCAATCATGCTGGTCAAGTTTTGGAACATAGCTGGGAGCCGGGAAAAGATGAAGAAGGACTAATGGGAGAGATTCGCTTCCTTCCAAACTATGAAAATGAATTTGTGATAAATTATGCCGAAGGCTGGAACAATAACTTCATAGTTAGATTATCAAATCTCTATTCTGAATTCAAGCATGATTTTGAAGTCTGGTCATTCAAAGCTGAATTTGAGAGCCTTGAACAGCTCAATGAAAATTCTAACAGATGGTACAAAGAGATCACTCCTACTCTTACTTTTGATTTTTTAGTGAAGGATAATCCGGTTCTAATTAAGGCTGAATATCAATATAAAGAAGAAGATAAAATAATCGGTAATTATTCGCATTTTGAACCACGTTTACAAACAGATATAGCAATTGGAAACTATTCTTTATCTGTCACAGTTGAAAACCAGATCGGTGACTCTGACTCACCTGAAGATGGAGATGATGGTGAATATTGGATCGGTGGAGAACTTGCAACCACAATATTCAATAATACTGATTTACGATTATTTTATGGTAAAGAAAAAGGCGGTATCGTTTGTCGAAATGGTGTTTGTAAAAATCAAGCAGAATTTGAAGGCATACGTCTGACTGTAACAACAACGTTTTAAAAATTCAACCTCCGCAATGGTTAATTAACCTTGCGGATGGTTGAAAATATAGAAGTGGAAAATAATGTCTCTTTGAGGCACTCCCTCAAAGGCATTCGACGAAGAGTCTGAATATATATTATCTTTTTGGTAGTTATACTCAATACTTGCTCGAGATTCTTCGTAAGAAAATATGTGAGATTTTCTCAGAAAGACTCGCCCATGTTGTCTCTCTGAGGATTAAGAAATTTTAAATTATTAAGGAGATAAGAAATGAAAAAGTTAATTTTATTCGTAATTTTAATGATGAGCATAAGTCTCATTTATGCAGAATTCGAGGTGGATATTCCATTCGATCTGGATATCGTCGGAGATTCTTATGCCGCAGTTGGTGCGTATGAGTATATTTCGGAGTGGATCACGATCACAAATACTGGGGTTGATTCTTTAAATTATACCTTTATGTATTCATATCAAAATTTACCCACAAACTGGTATATTAGTGTCTGTGACACAGTGAACTGCTTGATGGCAGATTGGCCAATTCCAATTGGTCTTGCAGCAGGAGCTTCTAAACAATTACATATTGTCGTTAGTGTTGAAAGTACTGATAGTTTCACTTTCGATTTCACTTTTGATGAAGGAGATCTTACAGAACCATTGATCTATAATTTCACTTTTAGAACTGAAGACTATATAGTTTCTGCTGATAATGGATTGGCTGTACCAGAGAAACTCTCTCAAAATTATCCAAATCCATTTAATCCAAGTACAACAATTTCCTATGAATTATCATCGCAGGAATTGGCAAATGCCAGCATAACAATTTATAACACAAAAGGTCAACTTGTTAGAACGTTTAATAATCTCAGTTCAAGCGGAAACGTTGTCTGGGATGGAAGAGATAATAATGATAATATCGTTAATTCAGGTGTTTATTTCTATAAAATGAATTGCATAAAAACTTCGATAGTAAGAAAGATGATCTTAATTAAATAAAAGGAGAGAAAATGAAAAAGAGTATTATTTTATTTGTTTTATTGGTTCTGGCAATGTCATTGTTTGGCGTCTATAATGTCGGTGATATAGTTGATAACTATTATTGGACTGACAATACAGGTGCGGCACATGATATTTATGAGTTAACAGCTCAAGGTGTGGCGATAGTATTATTCTGGGGAGGTACTGGTTGACCTGGCTGTGTTGCGGCGGCGCCGCAATTCCAAGCATTATGGGAACAACAACTTCAATATCCGGATGGTAATGTATATTTCATTTCTGCAACTGATTGGGGTGCAGGGAATACTCATTTCACAGGTATAGGAGCATCAGGTGCATTTGGTAATGGATGGATACCATTGTTTGCTGTGATTGGTGCGGATAATGAATGTTATTATAATAACAATTCCTTTTCTAATGTAGCACCAGCCCTGAATCTTGCACTCGAATCATTTGGGCTTAATGCAAATATGGCAACAAATGTAACAAGTGGACCTTCGAATCTAGCAGTTCAATTCCAAAGCCTTTGCACACCGGCAACTGGAATCGAAAGTTGGGAATGGGATCTGGATGGTGATGGTGAGATAGATAGTACTGAAGAAGATCCATATTTTCTTTATACAGAACAAGGTACTTATGATGTTACATTAACAATAACTATGGATGGAGAAACATCTTCAATCACAAATGAAGATTATATTACCGTTACAGACGGTTCGAATATATCCGGATCTCTTTCCGGTATCTGGATTGCTGGTAATACATATACGATAACCGCCGATGCTGATATAGCAGATGATGATCAATTAGTTATTTCTGATGGTACTGAAATTAATATAGAGAATGATGCCCAGTTGCTCGTGAATGGACTTCTAGTAGCAGATGCTTCTTCAACAAGAGGAGAACCAATTATTTTTACATCAGAATCTTCCTGGAGTGGTATACGATTCTTTGATACTCAAGAAGATAATATTCTTGCTAACTGTGAGATCTCCAATGCAAGTGTTTCTGCTATCCTGATAGAAGGTAATTCAAAAGTTGATGTTATCGGATGTAAGATATTTGATAATACAAGCACGTCACTTGGAGCCGCATTTGAAGTTGTCGGATCTGATGATGTTTTGATCTCTCAGAACATAATCGCTAATAATTTCAGTACAAATGCAGTGGGTGGTATCAAATGCAATAATTCAGCAATAGAGATCACTAATAATATCATTGTTAACAATTCAGGATCATATGGTGCATTCATACTTCAAAACGATTCTAATGTAGAGTTTATTAATAATACAATTGCCAATAATGAAGCAAATGGCGTAAATGCATATCCGTTCTTTATTTTAAGCTCAGATCCTATCATCAAGAACTGCATTATCATTGATAGTAATTCGATTTTCTTTGCTTCCGGTACTATAGATGTAACATATACATGTATAAGTGGTGGATATGAAGGCACTGGCAACATTGATGAGGATCCTCTTTTTGTTGCGCCGACCGGTGGAGATGGAACAGGTTATGATGGATTTGCAGCATCATGGTGGCTGCAGGAAGATTCACCTTGTATCGATGCCGGTGATCCTGATGCAATGTACAACGATACAGATGGAACAAGGAACGATATGGGTGCTTATGGTGGTCCTACTCCTAACGAAATGGAACCAACAGATTCTGATGATAACACTGTGAATGTAGCTGCTGTCAATTCAATCTCTGTTTACCCAAATCCGTTCAATCCAACTGCTAATATTTCTCTTTCAATTAACGAGAATGATATCCAGCAGCCTGTATCAGTTGAGATCTTTAACATAAAAGGGCAATTGGTTAAAACAATTGTGAATAATGAGATTGTACAAAATACAAACTTTGTCTGGAGTGGAAAAGATAACAATGGCAATTCTACTTCCAGTGGAATGTATTTTGTAAAAATGAAAACAGTTACTTCTGAAGTTTCAAAAAAGATGCTGTTGATCAAATAATTAATAGAATCTTTCTACTAAAAAGGGAATTGTTTTTTACAGTTCCCTTTTTTCTTGCTCAGATTAATTTTTTTTGCCTATTATGGAATAAGATATGCATTAATTAAATGAGTTAAAAAATTATAGTAAGGAGTATTGGATGTTAAGAATAAAAAAACTGATTCTTGTTTTGATCTTCATAAGTATACTAACAGGGCTTTTTGGTGCTTATCTCACAGATCAGCCACAGATTCTCACTCAACCTGATGGAAAAATACTGCATTGTCTTGC
>DAOUVH010000115.1 GCA_030667725.1 Candidatus Cloacimonadota bacterium
AATGTTCTATAAATCACTCTCAAAAGAAAATATAGATTTTTTTAGAATTAATACTTATTTCCAATCAATTGAGTTGGCGAATAACTTTTTTAATTTCTGGGAAGAGATAAACGAAGAAATGATCTCAGAAGACGATATCAATGAAGTTCTCTTTTCAAAAAATACTGCAAATAGTTGGCAGCTCAATTCATTTGAGCAATTATTGCAGATCAAAGAACAATATCGTGAATTGTTACACAAAGAGCAATTTTCCGACACAATATTTCTACGTGATTTTAAAGATTTGCAATTAAATTTAGATTATGATAAGATCATCGTTGTGAATCAGTTTTATTTTACAAAACTTGAGAAAAATATTCTACATAAATTTGATAAGATTCTACAATTACTCGTGCAAATTCCACCGGAATTTTACGATAAAGATGAACTTGCAATAAAAGAAGACCTTGATGCGAGTATTTTACGCTCAGTTTTAAAAACAAAAATCAAGATTATCAAATCAACAGAGCAATTTCAGATGATAGGAAACCTTCTTTCTACAATTGATCTTCAACAAAAAAATACGATCATTGACTTCAAATTCAATTCACGTTCTTATGCAGGATTTCTATCACGAGAATATTATTCCATTTCCAATACTCTGCCATTTTCAGGAACAAGTATATTCAGATTCTTCCAAACTCTACAAGAATTCCTTCATTCAATTGTCTGGGAAGGAACTCCCTTTTTATTATCTCTTCAAGAATTGGTAAATGCCGTGCTTTCGGATGATTTCATAGAAATTTTTGAAAAAAATAAAACCAAACGTGAAAAGATAAGGACTTTCCTCTTCAAGTGCATTGATAATGATATTCAATATCTTGATCTTGACTATTTTTCCAAACGAGGAACAGAATTTAAGGAAGTTTTTGAGAAAATATTCAAGCTTCTTGTAGAACTTAGGAAAATTGATAGTATTGCATCTCTGATTGATTTCATCGTGAAGCAGGTTGACATAGAAAAATTGACTGAAAGAGAAAACGTAAAAACTGATGTACTAAAAGTTTTTTATGAGCTCCTTTCGGATTTTGCTTCTATCGAGCAGATCGAACTTATTGCAAATTGGAAGAATATCTTCCAACATAATATTTCGGCAAATTTATGGCAGTTGTTTCTGGATTATATGAAACCAAAACAGATCAAATACACTTTGGAAAATCAATCTAAAAATCGAGTTCAAGTCACTACTTTGCAGGATACAAGAAACCTGCAGTTTGAAAACATTTACGTATTAAATGCAATTGAAGGAATACTTCCTGCAGCTAAACATACTCAATTCTTATTCTCAGAAAATCAGAGAAAAAAACTGTCACTCAAAACTTATGAAGATATCAAACTTCGTGATAAATATTACTTCTATCGTCTTCTTGCAACTTCCAATGATGTTACTGTTTTCACACGCTGTAACTTGGAAGAAAATATTGAAATAAGCTCATTTATTGAAGAATTAAAATTATATGACCTCATCGAAGAAGTTGAGCTTCCAAATATTAATTTGTATCAGCAGTTCTTTAATTCAATGTTAAAGAAGACTGATCATCCTCTTCCTGAACAGAGTAAAATAACTGAGGACTTCTTTTCCATTCCATTTGATAAATCCGATCTGAAAAACAATAAACTATCCTTAAGTTTTTACAAATGGGAAAAACTGAAGAAAGATCCATTTGCATTTTACTTAGAGTTCATGGTAGATTTGAAAAATCGGGATCCGTTTCTTTCACAGGATTTCAGTTATAAACTTATTGGAACCATCTCTCACAGCGTTTTTACAATGATCTGGGAACGTTTGATAGAGGTTTATCATGGTAACAAACTGCATCATAATTTTATATTTAACACAAAGCAATATATAGATCAAGCAATTGAACATTTTGTAAAATATAAGATGAAATACATATCTCCTCATAATTATTCAGAGAATTATTTCAGGAATATTTTTATCCCGATCCTAAAAGACGGAATTGCCAATTTCTTCTATCGGCTTCATAATGATCTTAAATTTACCGATGAATTTATTACAGTATTTCCTGAAACTGGAAAGACAGAGCAAAAGGATTTCTTCAAGTATGATAATATTGAAATATCGCTTCGTGGAAGACCCGATCTTCGCATTCATTCTACTGATAACATTCCACATATTTTTGATTATAAAACCGGAATTATTAACTCCGGCAAGATCAAACGTTACAATGAGCAATTACAATTTTATGAATTCATTAGTTATTTAATTGATTCACCCGAAATCGAACAGAAGCTCCAATCACACCTTTTCTTTGTTGAGCAAAAGATAATGACGGATATTTCTAAACGGATCGACTTAAAAGATGCAATAAAAGAGACACTGCAAAATATCATTGATAATGGTTTTACCCTAGCTGATAAGAAAGATACATATGAAGATATTGAGATCACACGGCGCGATTTGAAGATTAAAACGGAGTTGATAAAATGATTCATCTAAAAAATTTCGATCTCTCGTTCCCAAAGCCCTCTTTGGGAACGAACTCCTACATTACCAATCAGGGGATTGGTAACGAGATTGAGGTATATTTATGATTCCTCTGTTGATACGAGCAAGTGCTGGAACCGGAAAAACCTATCGTCTTTCATTGGAATTCATCAATCTACTTCTGAAATACAGAATTGATTTCGAAGAGATTTTAGTTATTACTTTTACTCGAAAAGCAACTGCCGAGATCAGAGAAAGAATATTCGAGCATCTACATAATATAGTAAATAACACTGATGAAGGAAAAGAAATTATTTATAGTTTGCAGAAGGAGATAAATCCCGATTTAAAATTTGATTCTGGTGATATTGAATTTCTAAAAACTACTTACAAAAATATGCTGACCAATAAATCTGAAGTGAATATCAGTACGATCGATTCCTTTATTAATCGGGTTTTTAGCGGAGTTATAGCACCATTCCATAACTTTGTTGATTTCAAACTCGATAACAATATTAACGATGAATATTTGCCTGAGATCTTCGAGCATATACTTAAAGATGAACAACTGGAATATTATAAAAATATATTTCTGAATGCAAAGCAGAGAAATCTTGAATCATTCGATCAATTTATCAAAGACATAATTAATTACCGCTGGTTATTCGAGTTTATTGATCAATCAAAATACTCCAGAATCGATATTGAGGAAGTTACACAAAACAATTTCAACAATTGCACATTGCAACTCAAGCAATTCCTTTTCAGTATGCAAAAGGCAATAACTTCTTATCTGGGAAAAAAGCCAGCAAATATGCATCAACTTCTGCAAAAAGATCACTTCGAAGTATTAACTAACATTACAGATATCAATTCTATTAACCCGAATGAAATTGCAGATGAGTTCTACAAAATTCTATCTGAACCAGAATTCATCAATGAGAATTTTGATCTGCTGTTGAGTAACAAAAATATCTGGAATGGAACAAGAATTCGCAACAAAGAATTAAAAACAGAATTTGAAGAAGTACAACATTATTTAGCAAATTATCTCTATTATGAAAAAGCATTAATAGAGGAATTCAACATCATTTCATTAGCTGGAGAGATCCTTAAAGTTTATGATGAGATCAAATTTCGGGATAGAATATTTACTCATTCAGATATCAGTTATTACACTTTCAAATATCTATATGATAAAGATTTGTCAATCATCGAAAACAACAATGTCCTCAACATTTTCTACGAACAACTCTCGTACAATACACGCTTCATTCTCATTGATGAATTCCAGGATACAAGCATTTTACAATGGAGTATTTTTCAACCGCTCATCACAGAAACACTAAGTGGCATCGGGCAAAAAGAATACGGTGGGCTTATCGTTGTAGGTGATGAAAAGCAGGCGATCTATGGCTGGCGTAGTGGTGAACGTAAATTACTAACCGATTTCCCGCAACTACTGGGAATTGAAACTCATCATGCTTCTCTCTCAACTTCATACCGAAGTAAACCTATCCTTTTAAACTGGATCAACAAATTATTCGGTTCTGAGCATCTTAAATTTGATGAAACCTGGGAATATTCGGAAATATTGAGTGCAAAAGATAAAGATGGTTTTGTTCAGGTTATTTTCAAAAATCTGGCAGAATTAGATGGAATTCAGAAAAAGCAGGAACTAAATCAAGTTTATACAGAATTTGTTAATGAAACGCTTATTCCTCTTATTAAAGATGAGAAGATCAACCAGAGCGATACTGCCATCTTAATGCGTAAGAATAAAGAACTTGAGATGATGGCTTCGGTTTTGGATGAAAAAGGAATCGATTACATATTGGAATCTTCCGGTTCTCTTTTTGAACACAAAGCTATTAAACCAATTCTAAACATATTGAAATTCATTGTTTATGAAGATCCCATCCAGTTAGTTAAGATACTACGCTCTGATCTGGTTTTAATGCACCCCGAGAAGATGAAAGATATTTTACATCTCTACAAAACTGCCGAAGATATTGATACTTTCTTCCAACTAACATCCGATGATCATTTCCTCTCTATTCTACAAAATATCAGGAATAAGAAGCAGTCGATTTTGAATACAATAAAAACTATATTAGAAGAGCTCAATATTACAAAGTTATTCTCAACCGAAATCGAATTAATAAACATTCACCGCTTCCTTGAAGTAGTAATTGAATTTGAAAACAACGACCAAAAACACAAAACTGATCTTGCCGGATTCCTCTCATACTGCAGATCACTGGAAGAAAAAGATGAATATTCCCAACTGGGACAAACAGTATCTAACTCTATTAAACTGCTTACGATCCATAAATCTAAAGGATTGCAATTTGAAACAGTTATCTCATTTATGAACATCCCTAAAAATCCGGGGCAGCATAATCAGGGATTAAAATTATATTACGATTTTGAAGACGATTTCCATTCTCTGCAAGATCATGCTCTAACTTACAATTTTGATAAGATCATCAAGAAATCTGAGAAACAATTATTGATTGATGTAGTGAATAAGCGTAATATTGGTGAAGAGTTGAATAATATTTATGTAGCTCTGACCCGTGCA
>DAOUVH010000295.1 GCA_030667725.1 Candidatus Cloacimonadota bacterium
CGGATACCTTTGCGGAATGTAATATTACCCGAATCAGCAGGTTCAATTCCAACCAGAAGCCTTAGTAATGTGGATTTACCGCAGCCATTTATTCCTACTAAACCGATCTTATCATTTTTGAATATCCCAAATGAGCTGTTTTTACAGATCAATTTCTCTGCGAATGATTTATTTAATTCTTCAATTGAAATTAAATTTTTAATCAACCTTTACCTCACTAATAAAAACAGCTTTTCAACAAGTGTTAATTTGTCAAATACAGATTACTTAACACAATTTTATTCACTTAATTAAAATACGAATGAAGTCAAGCATATATAACGAATAAAATTCATGTAAACTGAAGTTATTTAATGAGATGCAGGATAGTATGAGATAGCAATAGTTATTACTGTGAAATTTATCTGTTGACATTAAGTGAAGATAGATATTTGAAACAAGTTGAATTAAGTGGAAGAAAAAATATAAGGAGTTATTATGCAATTACAGCAGAAATTTGTAGAAGTTGCAAAGAAACATTCAAAGAAGATAGCTGTCTATGATCAGGCAACTGGTAAGGATCTTTCTTATGACAGAATGCTGATAGCAGCTTTGATATTGGCCGGAAGGTTTAAGAAATTTAAAAGTAAATATTTGGGGATCATGGTTCCCACATCTGCCGGATGTTTGCTTTCAACGCTTGGTGCCCTAATGGCTGGTAAGATCCCTGTTATGATAAACTACTCTACCGGAGCTAGAGAAAATTCCATTTATGCTCAAGAAAAATGCAGCTTTAAAACGATTGTGACAAGTCAAAAGTTATTAGAAAAAATTAATTGCGAGCCGGTTGAAGGAATGGTATATCTGGAAGATATTATGGCTTCTCTATCTACACCGGAAAAGCTTAAAGCAGCTCTTACTTCTAAATTGCCAAAAGGTATGTTACAATCCAAAGTTGGTCATGGTGATGAAAATTCCACATCTGTAGTTCTTTTTACAAGTGGAAGCGAAAAAGAGCCAAAAGCAGTTCAACTTACCCATAAAAATATTTTCCATAATATAAGTACAATACCCAAGATCATCGATGTAACCGAAGATGATGTTTTCGCAGGAACTCTACCTCTTTTTCATGTGTTTGGTATAACTACGAATTTCTGGCTTCCATTCTACCTTGGAGCTTCTATCATAACTCATGCAAATCCGCTTGATTACAGTGCGATTGTTAAATCTATTGTAGATTATAAAATTACAATTCTTATTGGAACTCCAACCTTCTTCCATGGATATCAGCGTAAATCAAAACCGGGAGAACTTTCCTCAATTAGATATGCTATCGCCGGAGCTGATAAACTTACAGAAAAATTACGTCTCTCTTTCCAAAAAGATCACGGACTTGAAATACTGGAAGGATATGGTGCTACCGAAACCAGCCCTGTTGTATCTGTAAATGTTCCTGGTGCCAATAAACCGGGAAGTATTGGAAAACCACTGCCTGGTGTACAAGTAAAAATATTGGATAGAGAAACCGATAAAGAGTTATCAGCAGGCAAAGAAGGAAAGATACTTGTAAAGGGTGATCTTATTATGAAGGGATACCTGGGTGACATAGAGGAAACCTCTATGCATATGCATGATGGCTGGTACGATACCGGAGATATGGGAGTTATCGATGAAGATGGTTTCCTCTGGCATCGCGGACGCTTGAAGAGATTTGTGAAAGTCGGTGGTGAAATGGTCTCTCTGGTTAAAGTGGAAGAAGTACTTACTAGACTGCTGCCGGAAGGGATTATCTGTTGCGTTGTAGATGTTCCTAATCCTAAAAAAGGTGCTGATGTTGTTGCAGCAGTAGCAACCGGAGAATTTGATAGAAAGAAGATCTTACATGATATGGCAAAAGAATTACCGGCAATTGCAGTACCTAAAGAGTTCTATATAATTGAAGATATTCCAATCATGGGAAGCGGAAAAGTTGCGTTCCGTGAAGTTGAAAAAATATGTAGAGAAAGACAGGAGAACGGGAAGAGTTAGAAGTTAGGAATTAGAAGTTAGGAGTTAGGAATTAGAAAAAGAACGAGATAAATTGTAAATAATAGCCCATGACTTTAGTCGTGGGGATGATGAAACTCTAAAATGATAATACTTCTCGTTCCCAAGTTTGTCTTGGGAATGCAAGTACGTTACGAAGAAGAACTTCGTAACGAGATAAGATACGTCCAGCCTTCCTACAACTTCGGCTTGGCAAGCAGAAAGACAGATTTGTTAATCTAAAATCTATAACTAATATCAACAGAATTATAACCAAATGATAATTTTAGTTTCTTGTTCTGATGATACTTACAAATGATATAACTTATACCGCTTCCAACAACCGCACCCACAATTACATCAGAGGGGAAATGTTGAGCCGAAGCAACTCGCAATATTGCAGTAGCGCTTGCTGATCCAAACAAAAGAGAACCGACAAAAATGTTATGACCATAATTTATGCTGTAGTAATAATAACCGCTTGTTGCAGCTGCAAACACAGTTGAGGAGTGCATCGAATAAAATGAATGCTGACTGTTTCGCTGCATTTTTTTGTCATCAGACACCTCTTCCTCATATACGAACGGACGATAACGATGGGTAAGGGTTTTAGTCCACTTAACAATTGTGCTCTGAGCTA
>DAOUVH010000233.1 GCA_030667725.1 Candidatus Cloacimonadota bacterium
GGGGATGTTCATCATCTTTAATAATAATAAATTCATCATCTTTGGGGTTTTTACCAAATTCCTGTTCTATAGGAACTGCAAGTGCAAGGAATTCTCTTTTTGATGATCTCGTTATATCCTTACCAATTTCATATTTCATGTATGTAAGGTAAGTTTGGAATTCTTTAAGTAACTCTATTCGTAAGGGTTCATCCTGCCAGCCGGCATCAATTTTCGTGATGAGTTCGTTCAGCTTTTTACCCTGTTTTCCGCGGTTGAATCCTAGAAAAATATCTTTAGTGAATTTCATAAAAAAAAGAGGAAGCGTTTTCGCTTCCTCTAATAATATATTGTTTAATTCTGTTGAGTTACTTTCTTTAAAACTTTTTTCTTAGGTGGTTTAAATTCTTCTAATTCAGCTCTCAGTTTTGCATTTTCCTTTGTTAATGCTTTATTTTCAGCATTCATCTTTTGGAATCTTCCATTGAAATCGTTATTCGCTTTTTGAGATGTTTCCCATTTAACTTTGTATTCCTGCCTTTTAGTTTGTAACATTGCATTTGATTTTTTAAGAGCATCTATCTCAACCTTACTGTTTTTATTGCTCATTTTTAAAGCATTGTGTTGTTTCTCCAGGTGTTGCCATCTGAGTTTTTGTTCTTGATCCTGAGCATGTAATTTCTTATAGAGCTCATCTAATTTGTGATATTCTGCTTGGTAGTTCATCTTTTTCTTAGTTGGTGTGATCTCTTTATTTTTTTTGATCTGTTGACTTTGTTGAGCAACTAAACATAGTACCAAACTGAGCATTACTAAAATAATAATCGTCTTTTTCATTTCTCCTCCTATTTCTTTTTCTATCTATCTAAAATCTTTTTTGTTTGATTATTGTGTCAATAATTTTGTTATAATAGTATTATTTTAAGCTCTGTTTTACCTGAAGAGTTTTTATTCAACTTGACATACTGAGAATGATAAATTGAATTAAAAAGCCTTAGGAGGTGTAATGGAATACCGTAGAAAAATATTTGGATATGAATGTGATATTTATGGTCATTTAAATAATGCAAATTATCTTCATCTTTATGAGGAAGCACGTGCCGAAGCACTGGAAGAGATGGATATGTCAGTTGAGAATCTGAGTGAAGAAGGTATTCATGTCTATCTTAGCGAGATCAAGCTAACTTTCAAGATCGGACTTCCTGTGGGAGAAAAAGTAATAATAGATACAAGAATGATAAAGGCTACGCGGGCAACCTCAATTTGGAAGCAGGAAATTTTTAATAATTCAAGTGAACTTTGTAATACAGCAATTGTGAGAGGTGTCTTTATTAAAGATGGAAAACCGTTTAGAATATCAAAAGAACTATTTGAAGATTATAAAAAATATATTCAAGCAGAGTAACTTTTTAATCAAACCATATTTAAAGTAAGAGTGTAGCTAAGCCCAGGAAGGAAGCAAATCCGCCGATATCAGTTAACATTGTAATTATCACACTGGAAGCCAATGCAGGATCGATCTTCAGAGTTTTCATTATTACAGGAATTGATGAACCTACAAGCCCGGCAATGAACATATTACAAACCATGGATATCCCGAGAACTGCACCCAAAATAATGTTCCCTTTTAAGAGATAAGCAATAAGCATGGCAACTGAACCAATTAATATGCCGTTTATAATTCCCACCGTGATCTCTTTAACTATTGCTCGGTATGTATTATGAAGTGTAAGTTCACCCAGTGCAATACCACGTGTGATAACCGTAAGAGTTTGAGTTCCGGAATTTCCCCCCAGACCGGCAACAATGGGCATGAGAACTGCCAAAAAAGATAAACGTGCTATAGTTCCCTCAAAAATACCCACAACACTTGAGACAAGAAGAGCCGTAAAAAGATTTAAGGTAAGCCAGGGAAGCCTCTTCTGAACTGAACTGAGAGGTGAGGTAAACACTTTATCTTCGTTCTCTAAACCCACCATTTTATAAACATCTTCCGAAGCTTCTTCATCAATTACATCTATAATATCATCAACCGTGATCCTGCCGAGTAGATGGCTCTCTTTATCTATAACCGGTAAAATATAAATATCATATCTACGGAATAATCCGGCTACCTCTTCCTGGTCCATTCCTACAGGAGCAGAGATCACGTCTTTATCCATAATGTCTAAAGCTTTCATCTCAGATTTGCATAAAAGTAATTTTGATGCTTCCATGATCCCAATTAATTTATTTTCCTCATCAGTAACAAAAATATAATAGAGCTTTCCCACATCATCATAATTATCTCGAATATGATCGATCATTTCAGCGCGGTTCATCTCCTTATTCACTGTAATGATCTCTTTCTGCATGATACCACCGGCGGTATCCTCATCATAAACAAGAAGCTGTTTTATCTCATCAGAATCTTCTTTATCTATCTTCTGCAGAACATCTTTAAGTTGGTGTTCATCAAGTTCAGCAGCGATATCGGTGGCTTCATCAGAATCCATTTCATCCATGATCTCAACGAGACGCTTCTGTTGAATGGTTTCCAAAACATCTTCCCGCAATTCATCATGAAGGTCATAGAGTACATCTGAAGCAATTTCTGAGGAGAGAAAATTAAAAGTTTTAACCTGGTATTCCGCTGGGAGTTCATTTATTATTTGAGCTGCATCGCCCGGATGAAGCAGATTGATCTTTTTCTTTATTTCATCTAATTGATCATTTTCAAAAAATGCAATAATTTGATCTATAGTTAACTTTAACATAAGCTGCTCCCTATATATTTATTTATAAATTTGTGGTTTGCTTTTTTTTGTCTATAAATTTATAGAAACTCTATGTTATCAAAACATTTGACATAAAAAAATGATTCTTTAAATTCTGTTTTAATAAATTTTTTAAATCATTAATTCAAAACAATGAGTTTTACAGGAGATTAAAATGAAAGAGAAATTAATTATATTTTCCGTCCTATTATGTTTATTTCTGCTTACCGGTTGTAGTAAAAGCAGCACTGAAGTTGAAAATGAATACACTTCCTATTATATAACAATAGCTAATAATAGTTCATTTGATGTTACAGAATTGCTTATTTCCATGATAGGTATAGATGATATTCAACAGATCAGCGTACTTGCTGA
>DAOUVH010000241.1 GCA_030667725.1 Candidatus Cloacimonadota bacterium
CAGGCACTATTATGGCTCAAGTACTTGGTACTAATACATCTAATCAGGTTATAATTATTCTGAGAAGATACGTTGATTAATAATTTTTGTTTATTATTTAAATATATTAACTAGGAGGAACAATGGTTGAAGAAAAGAAAAGTGAAATTAAAGAAGAGGAAATTGAAGGTACAGTAGAACAGGAAAAAGAATTTACAAACGATCCTAAGAAAATGAAATTCTATGGGAAACTGAGAAAGAAAATACACAAGATAGCTGTTGCCAAAGGTGGAGAGAAAGCCGGAGAATTTACAGAATATCTATTGGCTTTACCGGATTTCTTTATTCTTTTATGCAGATTAGCTGTTGATAAACGAGTCGGCGGAAAACAAAAATTGCTGGTGGGAGGGATTATAGCTTACGTGATCTCACCAATTGATATTATCCCTGATTTCATTCCTTTTATTGGTTATATAGATGACCTTGTACTGGTTGTTTATGGATTAAATGTAATCTTGAATGAATTAGATAAACAGGTTCTAATCGATAATTGGAGCGGGGAAGAGGATGTTCTAAAACTTCTACAAAAGATTACATATGTTGCAGAAAACTTCCTTGATAAGAATATCTTTAAAAAGATAAAAGGTTGGATTGGAAAGATTCATTAATAAGGATAGATGAAATTATTATTAGCAACTCGAAACGAAGATAAAGTAATTGAGATCAAAGAGATTTTGAAGGATCTGGATGTGGAGATCATTTCTGCTTCACAATTCCCCAATATGCCGGATGTGATCGAGGACAAAGATACTATCAAAGGTAATTCCATAAAGAAGGCAACTGAATGCGCTGAATATTCCAACCTTCTCACAATTGCAGATGACACAGGTCTTTTCGTAGATGCATTAGATGGGAAACCCGGTGTTTATGCAGCTCGCTTTGCAGGTGAAGGTTGTTCCTACAAAGATAACCGCATTAAAATGCTTAAAGAAATGAAAAATGTTTCTAATAGAAATGCCCAGTTTCGTACTGCCTGTGCTCTTGTTTCACAGGATGGTTTGATTGCTACAACAGATGGTATCGTTGAAGGAAAAATAACAGATAAAGAATTTGGGGATAATGGTTTCGGGTATGATGCGATCTTCAGAGCTGATGAAACCGGAAGAACATTCGGAGAAATGACACTAGCTGATAAAGAATCGATAAGTCATCGAAGTAGAGCTTTAAATAAGATGATACCGATTATAAAAGAATATGTTACAAGGAGATAAACAATGTTAAATCCAACAATTTTCAGAGCGTATGATATCAGAGGTGTTGTTGATAAAGATCTTAATGAAAATATCCTTTATCAAATAGGAAAAGGTTATGGAACATTCATCCGCAGACAGAATTTGAAAACTGTAAGTATCGGTGGTGATGCTCGTCTCAGTACTCCTGTTTATAAGAAAGCGTTCATCAATGGTATGCTTGAAACCGGCATTGATGTTATAGATGTTGGAATTACAGCTACTCCTGTTTTATATTTTTCTATTTGGAAGCTAAAGACAGATGGTGGTGTTATGATAACTGCCAGTCATAATCCTGCTGAATATAATGGGATCAAGTTGAATAAAGGCTTACAAAGTGTTTATGGTGAACAGATCCAGGAGATCCTGAAACTGATCCAGAACGAAGATTTCGAGTCTGGAGAAGGTTCACTTTCCACAAACGATGAAATGCATGAGATCTATAAAGATTATATTTTTGATGGTATAAAACTGGAAAGACCTGTGAAAGTAATTGTTGATGGTGGGAATGGCGCTGGTGGACCTTATCTTCCTGAGATATTAAGAAGGCTGGGATGTGAAGTTACAGAGATGTACTGTGAGCCGGATGGAACTTTCCCGAATCATCATCCAGACCCAACAGTTGAGAAATATATGACAGATCTGATAGCGGCAGTTAAAAATTCTGATGCAGAAGTAGGACTTGGTATGGATGGTGATGCGGACAGGATCGGTGTTGTGGATGAAAATGGAAAAATGTTATTTGGAGATCAGATATTAACAATTTTAGCGCGTGATTTTTTAAAAGCGAATCCTGGTGAAAAGATCATTGGTGATGTGAAATGTTCCAAGAACTTCTTTGATGATATAAAAAAACACGGTGGCATTCCAATCATGTACAAAACAGGTCATGCCAATATAAAAAGCAAAATGCAGGAAGAAGGTCTGTTAATGAGCGGAGAAATGAGCGGACATGTATTCTTGAAAGATCGTTTTCTTGGTTTTGATGATGCAATCTACGTTTGTGCCAGATTTGTTGAGATCATGAGTAAAACCGATATGCCGGTAAGCCAATTCCTGGCAGATCAGCCCAAAATGTTCAATACTCCTGAAATTCATTATAAGAGTACAGATGCTGATAAGTTCAATCTGGTTACAAAAGTACGTGATTCATTTATTGCTGAAGGCTTTGATGTGAATGATATTGATGGAATGCGCATTACGTTCGAAGATGGCTGGGGACTTTGCAGAGCTTCCAATACAACGCCGGTTCTCGTTTTACGCTATGAAGCAGAAACAGAAAAACGTCTACATGAAATCCAAAAGCTTATTGAAGATAGAATAGAAAAATTTAAATAAAATTAAAAGAACTTCTTTTGGACGGTTCTTTTGAATCGTCCATTTTTTATGAGGCAAGAAATGAACTGGAATGATCATGCAAAATATTATGACTGGGAATTCGATCTTATCTGTACCAATCAAAGAGAAGATGTTCATATTTGGAAAGCACTGGCTGATGAATTCGGAGGTCCGATCCTTGAGCTTTGCTGCGGTTCAGGCAGGATAACACAAGGACTGATAAAAGAAGGACACAACATCTTTGCGGTTGATAATTCAATTGAAATGTTAAATATACTTCGTGCTAAGAATTTACCAAATCTAGAAATTATCAATTCTGATATGACTACTTTCAAATTGAACAGGAAATTCAAATTTGCTATTGTAAGTTATTCCTCTTTTCAACAGCTTCTCACACTTGAAGAACAAATAAAATGTTTGAATAATATTCATGATCACCTGGAAGATGGGGGAGTGCTGGCAATGGA
>DAOUVH010000078.1 GCA_030667725.1 Candidatus Cloacimonadota bacterium
CAGCGGCACCAAGAAGAATTAAATTCGGATTTGCAATAAGAGTAGAAAAATCGGTCATTGCTCCAATGCCCAGAAAAATGAGTGGAGGATATAGTCCAAATTTAACACCGCCATACAACTGGTTCATTACTGAGCCTTGTGCATAAACCCCATAAGCTTCAGTTCCTGGCAGGTTTCCCAAAATTACACCAAATCCAATAGGAACCAGCAGTAACGGCTCATAATCTTTGGCAATTCCCAGATAGATAAACGCACCACCAACGACCATCATTATCAAATATGGAAGTTGTATCTGAGCTAAGCCGGTAGTGTTAAAAAAATTAATTAATTCTGCCATTATCCTAAGCTCCAACTTCTATTAAGACTTCACCTTCTTGTACTGATGTACCCTCTTTTACGCTGATCTTCTTAATTGTACCGGTAGCGGTAGAAGCGATCTCAGATTCCATTTTCATAGCTTCCAATATTAACACAGGATCACCCGCATTCACGCTGTCACCTTCTTTGACAAGTAGACGCAGAACCAAACCAGGAATAGGTGCAAGAACAGATCCCGGAGCAGCAGCAACAGGTTTTGAAGGTGTTTTCACCACATTAAGTGCCGGTTGTGTTTTCTGTGAAAGCACTATTCCCGACTTTACCGGTTTTTCTCTATCCAGTTCGATCTCATAATCGATGCCATTTATTTCAACAATAACGAGATCACTCATATATTTTTTGATTTGGGCATTGTATTTTTCACCGTTTATTTTCATTTTATATGTCTTCATCAATTATCCCTTCTATCTTCAAAAACTCTATTTTCTACCATACCGGCAGCTTTCCACATACTTATCGATTGTCTCTTCCATGTAAGATTGATCTTGTCTTTCTCTTCAGCATCATGCAGGAACATTGCGGTGATAGCCGCAACTACTCCATTACTACTAATATATTCTTTTGGAGCAGAAACTTTTCCCGACGAAGTTTGAATTGAAGTTTTTTTTATTTTCCTGGTCTCGCCAATATGCTGCAGTGAATTTATTATCAAACCAACAAGAAGGAGACTAGCAAAGACAATACTCATTCCTATTAAAATAATACTGGTATAAAATGGATTTTTATTTATGTGATACTCAGCAATCGCTTTTTCCAGGTCTTCATTGGAAATTCCCAGTTTCTGCATTGTATTGTTAAACTTAATTTGATCATCAAGCTTGAGGTATTGCGTAATTTTTTTTACAGGAACATCTGTCCGCTCAGAAATTTCCAGTAATGTTGTACTCGGAGCAAAATTGAATTTCTGCTCCTTGGCAAAACAGGTAACAGTAAAAAAAATGATAAAAAAAAATATTACTTTTTTCATAACCGTTTCCTAAAGTGGGATATTTCCGTGTTTTTTTGGTGGATTGGAAACGCGCTTTGTGGCCAGCATTTCCAGTGAGCGGATTATGCGGAAACGTGTTGAAGCCGGCTCAATGATATCATTGATGTAACCTTTTTTTGCAGCAACATACGGATTTGCAAATTTGTCTCTATATTCTTCCTCTTTCTCATTCGCTACTTTTGCCGGATCATCTGCCTCATTAACTTCTTTGCGGAATACGATCTCTACTGCACCTTTAGGACCCATCACTGCGATTTCGGCAGTGGGCCATGCATAAACAATGTCTGCGCCCATACTGCTGCTGTTCATCACACAATAGGCACCACCGTATGCTTTACGGATAATAACGGTGATCTTGGGAACGGTTGCTTCTGCAAATGCATAAAGCAGTTTTGCACCATGACGGATAATTCCGTTTTGCTCTTGATTACTACCCGGAAGGAAACCGGGCACGTCTTCCAATACTACCAGCGGAATATTAAAAGCATCGCAAAAACGGATAAAACGCGCAGCTTTTACAGAAGCATTAATATCCAATACACCAGCCAAAACCTTGGGTTGATTGGCAATAATACCTACGCTATGTCCATTCATTCTGGCAAAACCAACAACAATATTCTGAGCATAATTTCTGGAAGTTTCTAAAAATTCATTATCATCTACTAGACTGTTAATTATATCTAATATGTCATATGGTTTATGAGGATTATCAGGAATAATAGAGTTGAGTTCTTCACAGTATCTGTCAATAGAATCATTTGGAGCAATGTAGGGAGGGGTTTCCATATTATTAGAAGGAAGATAGCTTACGAGCTTCTGGATCAGAAGCAATGTTTCTTCCTCATTATCGCTAACAAAATGGGCAACACCGCTTTTACTCACGTGCATCATTGCACCACCCAATTCCTCAGTTGTAACATCCTCATTAAGAACGGTTTTTACAACTTTTGGTCCGGTTACGAACATATAGCTTGTCTGCTTATTCATGAAGATGAAATCTGTGATAGCCGGGGAATAAACCGCACCACCGGCGCAAGGTCCCATAATTGCAGTTATCTGCGGGATAACACCGGAGGCACGAACATTTCGCAAGAATATTTCGGCATAACCTGCCAGCGCATCCACACCTTCCTGAACTCGTGCACCTCCGGAATCAGGAAGACCAATAACCGGTGCTCCCATCTTCATTGCCATATCCATAACTTTACAAATTTTTTCTGATTGTGTTTTAGAAAGTGATCCGCCGGAAACTGTGAAATCCTGAGCATATAGATAGAACATTCTGCCGTCTATAGTCGCGCAGCCTGTAACAACTCCGTCACCCGGGATCTTGGGTTTTTTATCCATTCCAAAATCTGTACAGCGATGCTCAATAAACATGTCAAATTCTTCAAAACTATCTTCATCAACCAGGATCTTTATCCTTTCACGAGCTGTCAGCTTTCCTTTGGAATGCTGTGCTTCGATACGTTTTTCTCCACCACCGAGTTTTGCTTCCTCGCGTTTTATACGGAGTTCGGAAATTTTTTCTTGTTCCATGAACCTCTCCAATTATTTTAAATACATATTATTTATAACCTACTTACTTATTAGTATAATTGTAGTCAATAATATTATTAAAAAGGTAGAAGTAAATACCTAAGAAATATTGATTAATGTAGTACCAATAAATACTATATATTATTTATTGTTCTTGACAGACAAAGATGATTTTTAACTATCTATTTTGAGTCTTATAATAACAGGAAATTAATATTAAAGGATAATAATATGGTAAATATCAAAAACAGGCTTCCAAGCTTTAAAGACATGAATCTGAATATATTTACATTAAAGTTTAATAGTGATCTTGAGCATAACTTCATTAATGATTACTATAAAAAATCTATCTATCAGGTTCGGATATCATTCTTCCTGGCGGTTTTACTCTACGGTTTTTTCGGGTTATTGGATATGCATCTTGTTTCAGAGATACGGAATATGATGTGGCTTATCAGATTTTCTGTAATTGTTCCGATTGGATTGCTGGTTCTGGTAACTTCTTATTCAAATGATTTTGATAAATTCAGGGATATAACAATGTCTTTTACGATGATCCTGTTCAGTATTGGGATCTTACTCATGACCATTATTACCCCCAAACCTGTTGATTTTGCCTATTATGCGATTCTAATGGTTACATTTGTTTTTGTGTATACATTCATAGGTATCCGCTTTATATCATCAACTCTTACGGGAATCATTATATTAGTCCTCTATGAGATTACTGCAATATTTATTATAAAAACCCCACTTGCAATAATCTCAAAAAACAACTTCATTTTTCTGAGCACAAATATTGTGGGTATGTTCGCAGCATATAGCATCGAATTCTATTCTCGTCGCGATTTCTATATTGCTACAATTTTAGAAAGCAATCAGAATGAGATGACTGAATTGAACGAAAAATTAGAAGAACGGATCAGTGAGCAAACGGCGGAACTTGTTAAGACGAATAGGGGACTGATCAAAGAGATAGAATTCAGGGAAAAAGTAGAAAAAGAACTGCTCTCTACAAATGTAAAATTGAACAAATTGCTTAACGATACTGTAACCGGACTTGTCTCTGCCATCGAATACAGGGATCCTTATACTGCCGGACATCAAAGACGTGTTACCCAGCTGGCAGTTGCAATTGCCGAGAAAATGAAACTGTCTAAAAATGAAATTGATTGCGTCCGCATAGCTGCTATGATACACGATATTGGAAAGATAAATATTCCTGTAGAAATTCTTAGCAAACCAGGTAGTATTAATCAGTATGAACTAGAGTTAATGCAGAACCACCCTCAGGCAGGTTATGATATTTTAAAAGAGATCGATTTTCCGTGGCCGGTTGCAAAAGCTGTTCTGCAGCATCATGAACGTCTGGATGGTTCCGGTTATCCAAATGGTCTCATTGGTGATGATATCATGTTGGAATCAAGAGTTATTTACGTGGCAGATGTTGTGGAAGCCATGTCTTCCCACCGACCGTACAGAGCTGCTCTGGGAATCCAAAAAGCATTGGATGAGCTGGTACAAAATAAAGGAAAACTCTATGACGCGCATATTGTGGATGCTTGTTTAAAACTATTTAATAAAGAAAATTTTGAATTTGAAAAGAAGACAAGCTATTAATAGATTTCTTTACTTGGTTTCTGCATAGATTAAGAAAATAAAAAGCCCACTGCAAAGTGGGCTTAAATATTTATCGTATATTACTTATTTGTTTCATTCCAACTGTTGTATAGATCCAGCAGTGGGTGAACATTACTCATCTCATCTTTAACACTGGTTTTAAAGGTGAATTCTGTTGTGCCAGGTGACCAGACGAGCATCGGGATTTCATTATCTTCATCTCCACCCACATATTCACCATCAGTCTCCAGCAGTCTTTCCGAAAGTGATCCCATGTAGAACATAATTGGTGCATGTTCTGACCGCTGGTAATGATAAAATCCGAAATCTTGAAAATCATCGAAAGTGAATTCCACCTGACCGTTCAAGATACCATTTTCTTCATACAACTCCTTGCTTATCACATTGAAATGCGGATTTGCGTCTTCAAAAGTAGTGCCATTCAGGTAGCTGTTTACTAATTGGTCAAAATCTGTGGTGGAAACATTCTGCTCTTCATCTTCTTCGGAAACGATATTAATGAATTTGATAGCTCCCGAACCCGAGCCATCTGCATTTATCTTGAAAAAATACTGTTTGAACTCAGTGGTAAGGCAACTACTGATTGCAAAGCAAAATACAACTAATAAAAAAAATCTTGCAGCAATTTTTAAGAACATAAACTTCCCCCTTTGCTTATGATTTCCAAATGCATGTCCAATAAACGGATTTACGTAAGCTGTTGTCAAATTAAAGTTTAAAATGAATCCTTTGCTATTCACTTTTAGCAAAGGGAACATAAGATGCCGGAGGAAGGGAATCTTCTTCCACGCCTTAAAAGATGTGGCTATTGAAAAATACGATTGCCTTTCTTCTTCTTTTTGCTTTTTGCTTTAGTCTTCTCATCCTCCACTTATCTTTTTGATAACCATCCTCAAATTATCTTTATCATTTTGATACAAATTCTATAGCCAAATTATAGGGGATATTGATGTAATGTAGTATTAACAGTGCATTTAATGGTTATGGCACTAAATGGAACGCCAAATGCAATTGGTACTCGTATAATGTGTGAATAAAAAATCCCGCTTCGCTTTCAGCTATGCCGGGATTAAAAGGAGGAAAAATGAAAACTACAAACTTAATTCGAAAATGGAATGAAGAAAAAAAAGAAAAAAGATATCTGAGATCATAGCTTATGAGTAAGCAAGATATTATCCAAATTTAGAACGGTCCGAGAAAGTTAACTCCGACCGTTTTTTTTAATTCCTAACTCATCCCCTGTAGAAATATTCAACAAGCTGAATTTCACTGGGTAAACTGCTTTCCTTCTCTCGAAAGAGAAGGAACCAGCCAAAGG
>DAOUVH010000218.1 GCA_030667725.1 Candidatus Cloacimonadota bacterium
AAAAGTGTTAAAAAAGGATGTGATACAGGAACTTGTGGCGTTTGCTCTGTCCTGATAGATGGAAAACCAACTCTATCTTGTCAATTCTTAGCAGTAAGGGCGCAAGGGCATAAGGTCACAACAGTAGAAGGGCTTGGCAAAAAAGCTGATACGATAATTGATGTAATTGTTAATGAAGGAGCCGATCAATGCGGATATTGTGGACCTTCATTAGTGCTCACAACTTACGCAATGAAAAAAGAATTGAAAAACCCGACCGTTGCCAAGATCAATCATTACCTGGCAGGAAATCTTTGTCGATGCTCTGGTTATGAAGGACAACTTCGTGGTATTAAAAAATATATGGGGGTGAAATGATGAAATTCAAAGAAGTTAAACATTCAATCCCAAAAGTTGACGGTAGAGGTTTATTGAAAGGTGCATCCGCTTATACAGATGATCTTGCTGTTGAGAGTGCTTTGATTGTTAAATTACTGAGAAGTCCTTATGCATTTGCCAAGATCAAATCGATAGATACAAAGAAAGCTTTGGCATTGGAAGGGATCGAGTGCATACTTACTTATAAGGACGTTCCCCGCATTCCAATCACCAGAGCCGGGCAGGGTTATCCTGAGCCATCCCCAAAAGATAAATTCATTTTGGATAATTATGTACGTTATGTTGGTGATGAAGTTGCTATCATTGCCGGAACCACCGAAAAAGTAGTTGAAGATGCCATGAAGCTGATCAAAGTTGATTATGAAGTTTTAGAACCTGTTCTTGATTTTGAAAAAGCAGAAGGACATAAATCCGTGATCCATCCTGAAAAAGAGATCTATTCTATGTTCCCATTAGGACTGGATGCAAAAAATAATATTGCCTGTTCCTACATGGATACAATGATCGTGGGAGATATGGATAAAACTTTAGCTGAATGCGATTTTGTGGTAAAAGAGAGGTATTATACTCATGCCCAACAACAAGTAGCTATGGAACCTCACACATCCACAGCTTACATTGATGTTCAGGAAAGATTGAACATTATTACTTCCACACAAAATCCTTATCACACGCGTCGAATAATCGGTGAAGCACTAGCTAAACCCTTGCGAGATATTCGCGTTATTAAGCCACGAATTGGTGGTGGATTTGGTGCAAAACAGCAAGTTCATAACGATATTTTTACAGCGATTGTAACTTTGAAAACAGGCAAACCTTCAAAATGTTTCTACACTAGAAAAGAGGTAAATGAAAGTTCATTCACTCGTCATCAAATGAGATTTGATATCCAATTGGGAGCAAATAAAGATGGTATTATACAGGCTTTCGATATGCAGCTTCTTTCCAATACTGGAGCGTATGGAGAACATTCTCTCACTACATTTATGGTTGCCGGTTCTAAACTTCTTCCGATGTATAATAAGACAAAAGCCATTCGTTTTGAAGGTAAAGTTGTTTACACAAATAAATGTTCTGCCGGAGCTTATCGCGGTTATGGTGCTATCCAGGCAAATTTTGCCGTGGAGTCTGCCATACGCGAACTTGCAGAAAAACTCAAAATGAATCCGGTGGAATTACGTCTGAAAAATTGCATTAAAGAAGGTGAAACATCTCCAGTGTTTCAAGTTATGGGAGAAGGTGGAGAAGGTATTGCCCAGATCATGGAAAGTTGCAAACTCGATTACTGCATAAAACGCGGAAGAGAACTGATCGGATGGAATAAAAAATATCCTTCCAAACAAATTGCTCCTAATAAGATAAGAAGCGTAGGAACTGCAATTGCCATGCAAGGATCAGGAATTCCACTTCTCGATATGGGTGCTGCAGTTCTAAAACTTAATGACGATGGATTCTTCAATCTACTGGTGGGAGCAACAGATCTGGGAACGGGAAGCGATACGGTTCTCAGCCAGATCGCAGCCGAGGCAATTGGTGTACCGGTAAATAGAATTGTGATAACATCTTCCGATACAGATACAACACCTTACGATGTTGGAGCTTATGCTTCCAGCACAACTTTTGTTTCGGGTAATGCTGCCCGAAAAGCCGGGTTGGATATGAGAGCAAAACTCATCGAAGAAGCAGCCAGAGCTTTGGAAGCTGTTCATAAAGATGATGTGATATTTGAAGATTGCACTTTCAAATTAAAAGACAGTCATGAATCAATCACCTTAAAGGAACTTTCCGAAGGGCTTTACTACAAATTCGGAGCAAATATGAAGCAGCTTATAGCTTACGGTTCCAACACAAGTCCGAAATCACCACCACCTTTTATGGCTGGTTTTGTAGAAATTGAACTTGATACTGAAACAGGGAAAATTGATATTCTGGAATATGTAGCAGTAGTTGATTGTGGAACTCCTATCAATCCTAATCTGGCAAGGATCCAGGTTGAAGGTGGAGTTCTTCAAGGTATTGGAATGGCAATTTATGAAGATGTAGTTTATTCTGATGATGGAAAAATGCTGACTAATAACTTAATGAAATATAAAATTCCCAATAGAAAGGATGTTAAAAAAATTACTGTAGAATTTGCTGAAAGCTATGATCCGGCAGGACCTTACGGAGCAAAATCTGTTGGTGAAATTGGCATTGATACACCACTTGCTGCTATTGCAAATGCAATTTATAATGCTGTTGGAGTAAGAATTAGATCGGTACCGTTAACCCCGGAAAAAGTTTTGAATGGAATCATTAATAAATAAAATATAGTATAAACGGAATGAAAAATGGACCAAGAAAATAAATATTACTTTGAATGCACAACCTGCGGCTCAAAATATGAACAGGATGAAGTAACATACCTCTGCCCTGTTTGTGAAAAGGAAAACACACCAGATATTCCTCCCAAAGGAATTCTGAAAACTTTGTATCATTATGGGAAGATCAAGAATTCAGCAAAATGGCATAAACTTTTCGATAAATTGAAGGGAAAAGAATATCGAGAGCTTTTACCGATTAATTCTGAGAGGAATCTATCATATCTTAAAGTTGGTAAAACACCGCTTTACGAAGTCTCATCTGATTCTGTTCTTCTTGAGAAAGGGAAATCAAAGATTGGCTTTAAAATCTATCTAAAAGACGATTCCCAAAATCCTACTTTCTCTTTTAAAGACAGGGCTTCCGATCTAGTTTGTGCTTTTGCCAAAGAACAAAGGATTGAGACGATCGTAGCTGCATCAACAGGAAATGCCGGATCATCACTAGCTGGAATTTGCGCTTCACAAAAACTGAAAGCAATAATTTTCGCTCCTGCTTCGGCACCAAAAGCCAAACTGACACAGATATTAATGTATGGTGCTCAGCTTATTCC
>DAOUVH010000195.1 GCA_030667725.1 Candidatus Cloacimonadota bacterium
CCGTAGAGAGTTGATAACTGCCCTCGAAAAGAGTAAGATAAATAATCCAATTACAACAAGTGCTCCTATAAATCCAAATTCTTCACCAATAATCGAAAATATGTAATCGGTTTTTGCTTCAGGTAGGAAATAATGTTTGCCGGTACCTCTTTTTGATAATGTTCCTGTTAGCCTGCCACCAGATAATGAGAGTAGACTCTCCTTCACCTGGTAATCCTGAGTTCCTGTGTATTCACTTTCTTTGTTCATAGCTTTATGGAAAAGAGAATATTTGGAGTAGATTTTCATTCTTTCAGAACGATAGCTGGGTCCCACTTGAATTACTAAAAGTGCTATTATCAAACTGGTTGCGAGAATAATTCCAATCGTTGATAACCTGATCTTCGCTATGAATAATAGAGAAAGTAGAGTAATGCCGGAGATTACCAGAGGACTGAAATGTTTCTCAAATAAAATCAGCAAATAGATGATGATAGTTACTATTATAAGTTGCTTAAAGTGTTTCCAGAAACCCTTGGGTTTGGTATCATCAATATATCTTCTTTTCCTATCTATTATATGCGCAAAATAGAAAATAAGAATTATTCTAGCTAGTAAGCTTGGCTGAATATTTATCTTCCAGATGCGAATACTTCTTACCGCTCCCTTAACCGCATCTCCAAATATAAGAACAGAAATTAACATGAGAATAATGAACAATAAAAGAGGGAATATCCACTTTCTGAATTTTTCCAGATCTATAACCTTAAATGCAAAATAAAGTGATCCAACAGAGAGAAATAACCAGATGAACTGACGATAGAAGAAATACATGGATGTACGCACGGAGCTTATGTTTAGCTGCATGAAGATTCCAATAGCTATCAAAACGAAATATGTAAAGAGAAGCAAATAATCGTATTGAGCAATATAGGTTTTGGTTTTCATTTTTTCAGCCTTGAAACAATTTTTTTAAAGGTATTACCACGCTCTTCGAAATTTTTGAATCTATCATAACTTGTGCAGGCTGGAGAAAGAACAATGATATCTCCTTCTTCAGATTCAGAGAATGCTTTTTGGATAACATCTTCAAATTCTTTGACGGATGCAATTTCAACAGAACCTTCAAATGCATTTTTCATTTCATCAATCGTATCTCCAGTGAGATAAACTTTCTTTGCTCGATCCTTCAAATAAGGTATCAAAATGCTGTAATCTTCACCTTTTCCGGCTCCGCCCATGATAATTCTTATTGGTGTGTCAAAAGATTGGAGTGCATACTTAACGGAATCTGTATTTGTAGCTTTTGAATCGTTGTAAAATTTTATTCCATCAACTTCTTTTACAAATTCCATGCGGTGGGCAAGAGGTGAGAAAGTTTCAAGTGATTTTTGAATTATCTCTCTTTTAATATTGAAAGGAGAGACTGCCAGAATTGCACACATCATATTTGCGATGTTGTGTGGACCGTGAATTGATGCATTCTGAATTGGAAACTCTGCAGAATCAAAGATAATTGAATTTTCGTTTAAATATATATCAGCTTTAGGATTATGTGAAAAATATTTGGGATCTGAATTGATCTTATTAATAAATTTTGCAGAAGTAGTATCATCCAGATTTAAGATGGCAAGGTCTTGGGAATTCTGATTCCTGAAAATATTGAATTTAGTTTCTGCATAATCGTCAAAACTCTTATAACGATTTAAGTGATCCGGTGTAATATTAAGAATTGCTGCTACATCAGCTCTGAATGTGTCAATGAGCTCAAGTTGGAAGCTGCTGAGTTCTAACACAATAAAATCAATATTTTCTTTCTCAATCGGGTAGAAAGAAAATGCCGTTCCAATATTTCCTGCGAGGATCGAATAATATCCGGCAGTTTGTAAAATATGATGAATAAGACTCACAGTTGTGCTTTTACCATTGGAACCTGTAATCGCAATTATCTTACTGTGAGGATGTTTAATTCTGAAACTGAATTCAATTTCACTTATGATCTCAATATTCTGCTTCTCAGCTTCTTTTAGAATTGGGATATTTCTAGGAATTCCAGGGCTTAGAATCAATACATCATTTTGCAGAAGTTTGTCTGTGTGTCCTCCGAATTCGCAATGAAATAGATCTTTATTTTGTCTGGAATTGGATATTTCGCTTTCAGTCTTATACTCGCTGATAAAGGCAATTCCACCAAGTTCCTTTATCTTGGCAGCCGCGGAAATTCCGCTTCTCGCCATTCCAAGAATTCCAAATCTCCTATTCTTAACTTTCATGACCTACCTGAGTTTTAAAGTTGCTAAACCAACACCTACAAGAAGTGCAGCTACTATCCAGAATCTGATCACGATCTTTTCCTCTGAAATCCCTTTTAACTCGTAATGATGATGTATTGGAGCACAGAGGAAAGCTCTTTTTCCAGTACCTGTTTTGCGTCTTGTATATTTAAAATAATAACGTTGAATGATAGTAGAAAGAGCTTCCACTACGAATACTCCACCGATAATTGCAAAGAAGATCTCTTCTCTAAGCAGCACAGCAAGAACGGCTAAAATTCCACCTAAAGAGAGTGATCCCGTATCACCAAGAATGATCTGTGCCGGTTTTACATTGTACCATAAAAACCCAAGTAATGTTCCAATAAGTGCTGCGATGAATACTGTTAATTCGCCGGCATTTTGGATAAAACCTAAATTCAAATATTCTGCCAAAACAAAATTACCTTTGATATAAGCCATTATGCCAAGTCCGAGAGCAGCAATAGCTACAGTTCCACCAGCTAATCCGTCCAAACCGTCAGTTAAATTTACAGCATTTGAAGTAGCTGTGACCATGAAAATAACAAATGGAATGAAAAAGAATTTTAGTTGGATTGCACTGTCTTTAAAAAATGGTAAATTTATTTCTGTAATCGAGTTTGGATCATGCGAACCATAATATAATGCAAGTGCTATAAGCAAGCCCAAGGTGATCTGAGCAAGTAATTTGTATTTTGCGATCAATCCTCTTTTAGCTTTTAAAAAATTCTTAAGATAGTCATCAAGAAAACCGGTTGCACCTAACCAGATCGTAGTAATTATCATGATTAAGATATAACTATTTACGAGATTATTCCATAAAAGTACAGAGAGTAATATACTGCAGATCACAATGAGACCACCCATGGTAGGTGTTCCTTCCTTTTCTTTGTGCGAGATTGGCACATACTCATTTATACTTTCAACAGCCTGGTGTTTTTTTAACATTTTAATAAATTTAGGTCCTAAAACGATCGAGAAAAAAATTGCAGTTATAAAAGCTGCAATTGACCGGAAAGTTACATACTGGAATACATTAAATAAGTTGTATCCAAATACTTCCGTGTTGGCTAATGGGGCAAAAAGGTGATAAAACATTTCTAAATCCTTCCTATTATTTTTTCTAATTTTATTCCATGAGAAGCTTTGATTAGAATAACCGCATTTACTGGAATCTTTTCTAACAATCCAGATGATAATAATTTATCAACATCTTTAAAATGTGCATCAGCATTGAATACACGAGATATATTGCCAACGGAAAGCAACTGTTTATAATTCATCTTTTTA
>DAOUVH010000071.1 GCA_030667725.1 Candidatus Cloacimonadota bacterium
AAAAGTTTGCTAATTGAATTAATGGCAAACGCTTTTTTACATCACCGGCAAAAACCAGAATATTGGGTCGCCAATTGCGGGGATCATTTTCATGCTTCTTCAGTTTTAGAAGAGCAAAACGAGCTAAAGTTCCCCAGAATCCAGCTCTCACATCCCCCCATTCTTTTTGCATGGAACGTTTTCGCAATATCCAAAATAAAATGATCTCGAAAGCAATTGCTAAAATGCAAGCTACAGGACTGATCAGGAACATCACGGCAATTGCGCCGAATGAACCCAATAATGACACAATCCAAGGTACCTTTATTTTTGGACGGTAGGATGCATCACCGGTAAGACTTTCCAGCGCAGCACTGAAATTGATCATAACGTAAAGAGTTAGAAAAAGAATTGTTACAAATTCAGCAACAGTATTTAAATCACCTAGACCAACTGCTACCAGTGCAATAGCACCACTTATCCAAGTGGAAATAGTAGGTTGACCAGTTTTAGAAAGCTTCGCCAGGAATGAGGGTACAAGTCTATCTTGAGCAAGTGACTGTAGGACTCGTGGGCCACCTAACACACTACCAAAAGCAGAAGAAAGTATTGCTCCAAAAATACCGGGAACAACCAGCAATGAACCAAGAATGGCAATTTTGCTCCAGGTTTCTACTCCGGCAGAAGCTAGACCTTCCGGACTAATTTTATCTGTGAAAGCCAAAATAAGTGGAATAAATAAATAGATAAGTAAACCCGAAGAAACTGCGAGTAAAGTTCCTTTTGGTATGGATTTTCGTGGATCTCTTAAGTCTCCGCTCATTCCGATACCAGCAGTAAATCCTGTAACAGCCGGGAAGAAAACAGCAAAGACATACCAGAAACCTTTTGGTGCTGTGCGGAAAGTTGCTGTCATTTCAGGTGCATGTGAACTTCCTGTTAAAGCACCTATCAGCAATGCCATTATTGATATTCCAACAGCGATCATGATGGGGATTTGCAGCTTTAGAACAAGTCCTGCACTTTTACCGGACAGAATGGTGATTCCCACTATGATAATAGCAGCTATTATTTGTATCATGTGAGCAGGCATAATTCCCAGAGTAGCCGGCCAGAACATCATAATAGCTTCTGCTAGACCAAAACTATAGAAAGTTATGCTGAGTGTCCTACACAAATATAATGGGATTCCAATAGCTCCACCCAGTTCTAAACCCAGGCTGCGGGAGATCATGTAATATTCTCCGCCAACTCCTACACGCATATTTGTAGCGATGGCTGAGGCGCTGAGTGCAGTTATAAAAGTAATAGAACTGGCTAAAACTACGATGAGCAGTGTGAAACCAAGACCTACATTTCCTATTACCCAACCGAACCTGAGATACATGATAAGCCCGAGAATCGTGAGAACACTGGGAGTATAAACACCTAGAAATGTTCCGAATTTCTCTACTGTAGGTTTGCTTTGCTCATCAATATTAATTTTATTTTCCATATATGTCTTAATTAATTGCTAAAGATATTTGTGTCAAATTAAAGTAATTGAAGAAGAAGATACCGCAGATAAGCGCGGGTTTCGCGGAATAAAAAATAGCACCCATCCGTCAGTTGCTGGATAGAAGCCAGAACTATTTTATCTTTGCATCTTAGCGTTCTTTCCGGTTAACCTAATTTTCCTTAATCCAGTTAACCAAACCTTTAGCTGCGAAGATCGCCATCAACTCTTTTGGTAGTGGGGCAAATTTAAATTCTTTTCCGTTAATTGAGATAACACCTTTGTCCAGACCTACTTCCACATTATCACCTTGCTTGTAAGCATCTACAACTTCCGGCATCACAATAATTGGAAGTCCTTGATTCACAGATGAACGGTAGAAAATTCGGTTAACAGATTTCACGATAACAGCTTTTACTCCGGCGTGAGCCAAGCCAACAGCCGGATGCTCACGAGAACTTCCGCAGCCGAAATTTTCACCAGCAATAACTATATCTCCGGTTTGTACTTTCTTGGTGAAATTCTCATCGAAATCTACAAACAAATACGGCATGATAGCGTCAGGATCGGAGCTGAGAACCTGATAGGTGAGATTCCCAGCAAACATCTGATCTGTGTTTAAGTTATCTACATCGGAATAATTCCAGGTTGCTTTTTCACGACGATTATCATTCGGTTGGATGTCCACAGTTGAACTTTGTGCTTTTGGATATGGATATTTATCTGCAAAAGCTTTGCCGCGTGGATCAGTGATCTCACCGGCAATTGCACTCATAGCCACGCAGGCAGGAGAAGCCAGATAAATCTGAGCTTCTTTGTTTCCCATGCGGCCTTTGAAGTTACGGTTTGCAGTAGAGATAACGGTGTAACCATCGGCAGGAATTCCCTGTCCTGTTCCCAAACATGGTCCACATGAAACTGCCAGCACGCTGGCGCCTGCGTTCATTATCTTGGTAGTCAGACCTTCTTCTATCATTTGCAGATAAATTTCTTTGGAAGCTGGAATTACTAATAATTGAAAACCATCGGCAACTTTTTTCCCATCCAGAATTTTTGCTGCAATGCGAATATCTTCTAATCGACCATTTGTGCAAGTTCCAATGAGTCCCTGATTCAGTTTTGTCCCCTGCACTTCAGAAACTGCTTTCACATTATCAACGTGGTGCGGAGCTGCTACGAGTGGGAAAACATCCTCTAAATTCAACTCGATCTCTCGTTCATAAACTGCATCTTCATCTGCCCAAATTCCATTCTCGATTTTTTTTCCTAGGAAATCTTCCAGAACTTCATCGGGTGGGAAAACTGCATTTTTGGCTCCCATCTCAGAAGCCAGATTGGATAGAGTCATTCTCTGAGGCATGGAAAGAGTTTTAACTCCTTCACCATGATATTCAATGCTCATATAATTAGCTCCGGCAGAACCGATCATGCCAATGATCCACAGCGAAATATCTTTGGCATAAACACCAGATTTCAATTTCCCGTTTAATGTAACTTTTAATGTGTTGGGAACAAGTAACCATGTTTCACCACGTTTCCAGATTCCGGCAGATTCTGTTCTATCGATTCCAGCGGAAAGCGCATTAAAAGCGCCGGCTGTGCAGGTATGACTGTCACTGCCAACAATGATCATTCCCGGTTTGGCATGATAGCTCATTACTTGATGACAAATACCATCACAAACATCGTGGAACTTTTTTATGCCTTGTTCTTTCACAAAATCTCGGATCGTCTGATATTGATTTGCCAGCTTGGCATTTGTAGGTGGCGCATTGTGATCGAGAACAACGAGAAGTTGATCTGCATCAAAAACTTTTTCTCCACCCATCTTATTGAATGTATTTTTTATACTGGCTGTGTTATCATGCGTGAGAACGATATTCGGTTTACGAAAAACTATCGCACCTCTTTCCGCTTTAAGTATTTTTTCAACAAAAGTTTTTCCCATAATTATCTCCTTTTGTAATCTCCAATTAACTCAGCAAACCATCTCTCTTATAAATTTCCATCTGAACATCAAAGAATTTATTGATCTCAACTTTCTTGCCATTTTCCAGATTTTCAATAATTCCATTTTCGAGATCAACTTTTATTCTATCTCTTTGTTTGAGTCCAAGTCCATTAATGTTTGTGTAAGTTAAGATAGGGAAAGCGGCATTAATTGCATTTCGTTCGTAAATTGCACCGAAGGATTCAGCAAGAATAATCTGAACACCAAGTGATTTGAAACAATCAACAGCTTGCTGACGCGAACTTCCGGCACCAAAGTTTTTCCCAGTGATAACGATATCTCCAGGTTCTGCTTTTGTTGCAAAATCTTTCCAACCTTCCAGATTATCAAACGTGTATTGTCCCATCTCGTTTATATCGGTGATAGTGAGATAACGATTATGGAATATCATATCTGTATCGATATCATCTTTATCGATCAACCAAACCTTTCCTTCGATCACAGCAGATTTCTCTGAAACAGTTTTATCTTTTTTGGAAACTTCTGCTTTTTCAATTTTTCCTGTAGCTTTAAATTCTGCCGGTTTTTCCGGAATTCTATCGGGAGTTGTAACATAACCTGCAATGGTTGATGCTGCTACTTCTGCCGGAGAACCAAGGAATACTTCTCCTTTTCCCTGCTTACCAGCAAAGTTTCTATTTCCTGTGCTTATGGTAACTTCTCCTGGTCCATTTTGTCCGATCTGTCCGGCGGCACAACCTGCGCAACCGGCATTTCCAATTAAAGCACCAGCACTTTTGAAAATGTCTATTATCCCTTCTTCCAGACATTGATTCCAAACTTCATCCGTTGAAGGAACTATTTTTAGAATTACTCCGGGAGCTGTTTTTCTCCCTTTCAGAATTTTTGCAACTTCTCTCATATCCTCAATTCTACCATTTGTACAACTTCCAATGAAACCAGAATCAATTTTTGTTTGGAAGACTTCGTCAATACTTACAGAATCGTCAGGGTGACCCGGACGTGAAACCATTGGTATGAATTTAGAAATATCCAGTTCAAGTTCCTGATCGTAAACAGCATCTTTATCAGCTTCAACTTTAATTAGCTTTCTACCTGAACGGGTTTCGCAATATTCCATTACTTCATCCGAAGGAGTGATTAGCACAATTATTGCTCCCATCTCTGTAGCCATCGACGAGATCGTGATCCTTTCATCCAAACTGAGTTTTTCGACCTCTTCACCATACAATTCTACTGCGTAACCCAAAAGTGTATTAGCACCATATTTGTTTAGAAGATTAAGTACAATATCTTTGGCATAAATGTTTTCAGGGCGTTTACCTTTTAAAGTAAGTTTGATAGATTTTGGAACTTTAAACCAGCTTTTCCCACTTGCCCAGGCTGCAGCAATATCCTGATCTCCCATTCCCTGTCCAAATGCACCGATCGATCCTAGAATATTAGCGTGTGAATCCGTTGATATAAAGGTGCAACCTGGAGTTGCCAATCCTTGATCTATCACCAAGTGTGTTCCAATACCAGAATTCACATCATAAACTTGTATCCCTTTTTCTCGTGCGTACATTCTGCAATATTGCTGACTCGTTGCATATTTCGGATCAGATGTTGTCGGATAGCAATCAAATGTGAAGAAAGTTTTACTGATATCATCAACTTCCAGTCCATTATTTATTAGATTCTTTACTACATTCGGTCCACCAAAATCTCTGGCGGCGCGTATATCGATCTCAATATCAATGATCTCTCCCGGGATTACCACATCTTTGCTACTATGGTTTGCCAGGATCTTTTCAATCATAGTTAAAGCCATTATTTTCTCCTTATTATTTGAAATTTGTAATTTATCATTACACTTTCAACCGTTCTTTAAACGGCAGGAAAGTCATAAAATCAGCGTGATGAACAAGATATGCTTCTGTAGTTCTTTTTACCATATTTCCTTCACCAGCATGTGTTGCAATGATGTGACAAACCTCAGGTGGACATCCGCACTCTTCAGCAATAGAGACACCACTAAATGGATGACGTAGGTATTTGCCATAAGTTCCCTGTATTGCTCTTCCGTTTTCATCAAGAACGTATTCCAAAAGTTTACCAACATCTGCTAATATCGCTCCAGCTATCAAAACATCCATATTTACCGGAAGCTCACCATGATAAAATTCATTGCACTTTTCACCTGCAGCTTTAGCAATGTGAACTACACTTCGTTTATGATCCATAAAGGTAACTTTTAGATCTGGTCCACAAAGAAGCGTGAAAGGAATATTGTTAAGATCTTCAGAAGAAAGAACACTTTTTCTTAATGCTAGTTCCCATGTTTTAGTAACTTTCTCTCTCAATTCATCATTTTTTATCCAGACAATTTCAGGCCAAAGTTCTAATATTTTCATTTAATTCTCCTATAATGCTGCTATAATTGCATCGGTCATTTCTTTTGTGGAAACTGCACCTTGAGCCAATACTTCCTGACATCCACGAAGTTTAAGCATATCATACGCTTG
>DAOUVH010000199.1 GCA_030667725.1 Candidatus Cloacimonadota bacterium
CATATCACCTTCGCAGTCAATTATAAAGATCTTACCATTAGATGAATTGATATCGTTCACTTTAACACCTTCCGGCACTTTTATCTCATAATGCACGCTAACTTTGGGATTTTTCTTAAGTTCTTTAGTTTTGATGGTACAGCCATCCTTATCAAGAACTTCTATCTTAATTTTTTCAAACTCATTTTCAGATTTATTGGTTTCAAGAACTGCTGAGATATCAATGTAATCTTCCTTCCAGCTTTTTATTTCAATTTTACCATTTCTGTTATGTACATTAAGTTTGCATCCCCTTTTTGGATTGAAAGTTTCGTGAAATTCTTTTGTGATCTTATTTCCATCAGATAAATTGAAATCTACCATAACTCCTCCAGCATAATCATCATCGTTTATAATGTGCTTCACTATGAAACCAGGGTTATTTCCGATCCAGCCTATAGAATGTCTGGTAATGAAATTAATTGCACCACCCAGTAACTGACCCCAAAATCCGGTAATATGCTGTGTTTCATCAGGTGATTCCACAATGATCCCGCGGGAACTGACCTCAACATGTTCATCATTACTATTCACAATAATGCCATCAGCGCTGATCTCGACAGTCTCATCATTATCAGTAACGAATAAGCCGCCATCGCGAAATTCAACAACTTTATTTTCTCCCTCAATGATCGTTACTCTGTTTTCATTGAATTCAATTTTCCCGCCATCTTCCATCAGAGTATATGTCTTTTCCGATGGTAAAAACAGATCGATCTTGGCAGTCTTTTCTGCTTTGATAATAACCTTCTGCTTTTCTTTCACAATTGTTACATCAGCATCTTTAGCGTATTCAATTTCGATCTTGTTACCGCTTATGAATTCAATATCCTTGATGTGAATATTCTCAAATTCCAATGTAATGTTCTTTTCCTTAACAGGAACATCTTGTGTAACTGCTGACAGCGTTAACACTGCCGTTACCATAATTAAAACTAAAATAGATCTCATCATTTTTCCTCCTATGATCTTATTTGATCTCTCTACTTTTATATATCAACGTTGCTCCAACAAACAGAACTCCACTAACTGCAACTTGCAGTAAAGTATTCCAATTAATTAGAATTTTCTTCCATATTTCCATAATGTAATAACTTACATTCTCATTAAAAATTTCAGGACTTATTGATGATGGAGTAGCTGTATTTATCAATTTTACCAGGTAACTAAGTGGAAGTGGAAGATGCCATTGCATGAGCGCATTGAGAATTATAAACAGGAATTGAATTCCCATTACAATTGACAATCCATGCAAGAAAGCTTTATCTTTGAACACTGCTGAGCAGAAAAATGTCAAACTTCCAATAATTAAACCTGTTTTCATGAATGAGACTATAGACTGTGCCATTCCAGCTAAAGCTGTGGTGAACATAAATTTATCAACTATAGCTAAAATTATTGCAACAAGCAGGAAATTAAATATGGCAATAGCAAATAACACAAGCCAATTCCCGGCAATTCCTACAATGTATCTGGAAGCTGATTGATACCAGATAGATACAGGTTGAGAACGGTGAAAAAGCTCGCTGTTGTTTCTTATATTCTCATTCAATGCGCCTTGCGTTAGAATTATAATGAAGATCAAACTGATGAATCCTGGTAATCCCATTATCGCCATATTGACAATGTAATTTATAGTTTCAGAAGGTGGAGACCCTTGAATATTTCCCAGATTCATACTCAGCTTTCCGCTGAAATAAGCAAAAGCAGAAACTAAGAGAATTAGTAGATAGAAACCAGCCGTTATCCATATTGGTATCATGAGTGTTTTCTTGCTGATCTGAAGATCCTTTCTGAGAAGAGCTTTAAATTTATTCATTTGATCCTCCTACTTTTTCCATAAAGAGATCTGAAAGGGATGGTCGATTGATCTGAGCGTCGTTAATCTCAATTTTACTGTTTAATACTGCACTAACGTGTCCCAAAGTTTTGTTGATCACTTTAGGATTATGCTGTTCTAGTTTTTCTATATTGTCTGAAGGAACTGTGAAAATTGAATATTCATTTTTCAATTCTTCAATATTCTGTTGAAGTATGATCTTCCCTTCATCAATGAATATTATATCCTGAAGGATCTGTTCTACTTCTTCAACTTGATGTGTAGAAATAATGATGGTTTTATTTTCATCATAGAATTCACCCAGAATTGTATTGAAAAACTCTTTTCGGAAGACAATATCCAAGCCAAGTGTAGGTTCATCTAAAAGCAGGATCTTCACATCCAGAGAAAGCGTAATGAGAAGATAGAGTTTTGTCTTCATACCTTTAGAAAGAGTTGCTACTTTCTGGTTTGGCTTGAGATCGCTGATGGCAAGTAACTCCATTGCTTTATCATTATTCCATGAACTATTTATTGCTGAAACATAATCCATAGTTTGCTTAACTGTTAACCTGTCATCCAGACTGTTCACATCCGGAATGAAAGCGATGTTTTCATGTATTGATTCCTGATGATTTGTTATTGTTTTTCCCAGAATCTCAATTTCTCCTTTATGCTTCAGGAAACCAAGAATGCATCTCATTAAAGTTGATTTCCCGGCTCCATTCTTACCCAGCAATCCGATAATTCTTCCTAGTGGAATTTCCAGTTCAACATTATCAAGCGCTTTGAACTTCCCATAATATTTGGTAAGGTTCTTTACTTTTATCACATTTTCTTGTGTCACTTCTCCCCTCCTTTGTCATATGAATCTTCTATCAACTTCATTAACTCTTTTTTGGAAATGCCAAGTGATCTACTTTTTGTTATCATATTCTGTAGATCTGCTTCTATGAATTCATCATAGGTTTTTACTTTTAATTTCTTTTGCGCACCTTTCTCCACGAACATCCCGATCCCTCTCTTCTTAAATAGGATTCCTTCATTTAGAAGCTCACTTATCGCATTTGATATGGTTTGCGGATTTAATCTGTATTGCTTTGCCATTATACGGATTGAAGGCACAGCTTCCTCCTCTTCTAAAGAACCAAAGATAATCGCTTTTTCTATCTCATATTTGATCTGCAGATAAATCGGTGTGCTTTCATCAAATCTCATTTCACCTCCTTGTGTTTCACTGTATGGGTCAAGTAGTACACTGTGGGTCTAAATGTCAATAACTTTTTTTCTGTATACTAAAAAAGCCCTGAAATATCAGGACTTTTTCTCATCGTATAGTTTTTTGTATTAAGCTTTTATGCTATATCAATAATTCGTAAAAAATATTTTTTGCTGCTTCACCATTTCCGTACAAATTGATATTGTAGTTGTTTTTTTTGTGAATCATTTTTTGATAACCTGAGATAATTTTGTTTTTATCTGCTCCAACAATTTCATTAAATCCATTTTCAACTAATTCCACCCATTCGGTTTCATCCCTTAGAGTAACACACGGTTTTTCAAAGAAAAATGCTTCTTTCTGCAATCCACCACTATCAGTCATAACTAAACTACAGTTCTTAAGAAGGTAGATCATCTCTAAATAACCAACTGGATCGATGAAAATCAGTTGTGAGTTGTGAG
>DAOUVH010000041.1 GCA_030667725.1 Candidatus Cloacimonadota bacterium
CATTATGATTACTGGAGCGATAATCTACGCAATTCCATTCTCTTCGATTCCAGAGCAGACATCATTGTTTACGGAATGGGGGAAAGAACAATAAATGAGATCGCAGAAAGGATAAATAACGGTGAAGATATAAAGGAAATGAAAAATATCCCCGGAACTGTTATAATGGGGAAAGAGATTGAAGGTGCAGTTGTTTTGCCGGAATTTTCCGCAGATCTTTCAGAAGGTAACTTCCTGAAAATGCATAAAATATTCTGGAATGATTTCCGTGATAAAGTTCTCATTCAAAAATTTGCAAAAAGTTATCTAATTCACAATCCACCGGCAAAACCATTATCTACAAAAGAACTTGATAAAGTTTATGATCTTGAGTTTACACGTCAGCCGCATCCAGATTATAAGGGAAAGAAAATTCCTGCTTATATTCAGATCAAGGATTCAGTAACTGCGCATAGAGGCTGTTTTGGCGGGTGTCATTTTTGTGCGATTGGTGAGCATCAGGGTAAAACGATCAGATCACGTAGTATAAACTCAATCATAAAGGAAATAAGGAATATTGCAGCAGATCCTAATTTTAAGGGTACGATCAGCGATATTGGCGGTCCTTCGGCTAATATGTATGGAATGAGCTGCAAGCTGGGGATAAGTGAAACCTGTAAAATAACTTCCTGCCTTTTTCCTGAGATATGTTCCCATCTGGATACTTCTCATCTTGAACAGAAAAAACTTTTAAATGAAGTTAGGAAACTTCGAAAGGTCAAACATTCTTTTATCTCTTCCGGTATCAGGTTTGACCTTGCTCTAAAAGATATTGATTATATTAAAACTGTTGCGAAATATCATACAAGCGGACTTCTCAAGCTGGCACCGGAACACATTAGTCCCGAAGTTTTACGATATATGAATAAACCCTCCTTCAAGCTTTATGAACGGTTCCACGATATATATAGCGACTATTGCAACGATATCGGCAAAAAACAATTTATAGTTCCTTACATTATTGTAGGACATCCCGGATCAAGTTTAAAAGAGACGATCAAACTCGCGACTTACCTCAAGAAGACCGGAATTAAATTGAAACAAATTCAGCAATTTACGCCAACACCAATGACGCAAAGTACAATGATGTATTATACCGGACTTGACCTTGATGGTAAGAAGATCAATACTCCAAAAGGCAGAGAGATCAGGTTACAGAAAGCGCTTGTACAATGGTTTGTTCCACAAAACAAAAAGTTGATTATTGAAGCTTTGAAGAATGCCGGTAGAAAAGACCTGATAGATTTCTTTCTGGATGATGGACCGAGGTTAACAACTAATCAACGTAAGAGAAAGAGATAACATTATGAGAATTAGATATTATTTCCTGTTCGTTTTTGTTTGTTTTTGTTCGTTGCTAAACTCCACAACCTGGCACATCAAACAAGACGGCACCGGTGACTTTACCACAATTCAGGAAGGGATAAATGCAGCAGCAACATATTACGATACAATATTGGTTTATCCCGGAATATATTACGAAAACGTAGATTTTCTGGGAAGATCACTTACACTTGCTTCATTATATTTAATAACACCTGCAGATTCGCTAATTGATCAAACCATAATAGATGGTAATCAGCAATTCCGATGTGTAACAATTGATGGCTGTGAATATGGGACATTAGATGGTTTTACAATTCAGAATGGTCTTGCTTGTGAAGGAAACACACAAGGACAATATGGTGGAGGTGTTCGTGCTACGAATATTATGAATGGAATAATACGTAATTGTAAAATTAATAATAATAAAGCTTATGTAGGAGGTGGATTGCATGTTGGGCTTGGAACTATTTTGCTTGAAAATAACACGATTTCAAATAATTGGGGAGTTAGATTTGGAGGCGGGATAAGTATTTTTATGAGTATCAATCTCCAATTCAGTGAAACAGAGTTAAATAATATTTATTTTAATTATTCGAGCACCGGCTCTGATATCAGCATTGTTGAATCTGCACAACATGTGAATATCTTTGTCGATACTCTCACAGTTGCCAATCCTGATTATTATTATATCAATCCATCCCATAAATATACATTTCAAGGTTTGAATGCAAAGATTGAACAAATTGACCAAGATTTATTTGTTGCACCTGATGGTGATAATAATAATAGTGGGTTAACACCTGATGAGCCTTTACTGTCTATATACTGGGCTCAAACTTTGATAAAGAGAAATGATGAAAATCCCAATACTATCCATCTTGCTACGGGCTTATATTCACCTTCATTGAATAATCAAAAATTTCCACTTAATATCAAACAAAATGTTCCAATACAAGGAGCTAACCAAAATGAAACGATTCTTGATGCTGAAGATCAAACTCCTTTTTTCTTCTTTCATTCACATGAAAATATATTTGCATACATTTCATTAAACAATCTTTCACTAATTAATGGGAATACTTTGCCTGTAGGTTCCACGGGTGCAATTAATATTACTTTTCAAGCAAACATTTTCTTGCAGAATGTTACTATATCTGATTGTTATGGAGATTTTGCAAGTGCAATATTAGCAAAAGATGGTTATTATCATTTTAAAGATTCAGTAATAAAAAATAATACTGGAGGTCGAGCAGTATATTTAAGACCAAATTATGATAATCAAAATCCATTCTTAAATGTACATTTTGAAAATGTGATTATTAGTAATAATTTACCCGGCGCTGGAAATGATGATGGAAGTGGTGGTGGTCCTCTCATAGGTGGCCACGTCGAAATTTCTGGTGATTATTATGCAAGTTTGGTTAATTGTGTAATTAGTAATAATTATAGCAATTTCTATGATCCAACCGTTGGTGTAGGAGGTACATCGGGTATTTATTTTGGCGATAATATAGTAGCAGACGTTATCAACTGTACCTTTTGTGATAATACAGTTGATTATTCTACTGGTTGTGTTATCTCATCTAATAATTCACAACTGAATTTATATAATAGCATAGTTTATAATAATGATGGTCATTCTTTTAATCTTTGGGATGATGGAGAGGTAAATATTCATTATTCTCTTATAGAGGATAGTACTTCCAATATTGGCTATTTTGGTAATGGTAATGGTATTGTCAACTGGCTTGAGGGCAATTTAGATGAAAATCCAATGTTTGATAGTTTGGGAACTAATCCATTTGCTCTTTTAGAGAATTCACCCTGCATAAATACTGGAACATTAGATCTACCCGCAGGGATAGAACTTCCTGAGTTTGATCTTGCTGGAAACCCCAGAATCTACGGTGATACAATTGATATGGGAGCTTATGAATTTCAAGATACCGTTTCAGTTTTGGAAGACATGATCATACCAATAACTCAAACAAAAATATCAAACTATCCAAACCCGTTTAATCCTTCTACGACGATATCTTTTTTAGTAACACAAAACTCCGATTTTGTAAATCTTGAAGTGTACAACATCAAAGGGCAGAAAATCAAAAATTTAGTTCAGGATGAATTTACTAAAGGATCACATTCAATTGTCTGGAATGGTGATGATGAAAACAATCATCCAGTTGCTAGTGGAATATATTTCTATAAATTAAAAACTGAAAGCAAAGCCATTACAAAGAAGATGTTGTTGCTGAAGTAATGTACAATCCTGCGTCATTCTGCCTGTCTGGTCGAAGCTAAGCGAAGACTGAACGAATCTTGCACGATGTTCTCCATAGGAAGAATAGACAACAAATACTAAGTTCTTCCCTGACTCTTCGTTAGAAGATAAGCAGGAAGATTCCTCCAGCCTTCGTCCCGATTTTCGGGACTATGGCTTGGCAGGCAGAGTGACGGAACATAATTCCATTTTCAAAAAAAACTTGCCTATAATATCTGTAAATTAAAGTTAACACAAAAATAAATCACTGGAGGCTTTTAGAATGAGAGTTCACAATTTTAGTGCAGGTCCGGCAGTTTTACCGGAAGAAGTATTAAAAGAAATTCAGGAGAATTTAGTAGATTACAAAGGTAATGGTCTATCAGTTTTAGAGATGAGTCATCGTTCGTCACAATATATGGAAATAATTGAAGGTGCAAGTACCAGATTATTGAAGATCATGGGTTTAAGCGATGATTACAAAGCTTTATTTCTTCAAGGTGGAGCAAGTTCACAATTCTTTATGATCCCGCTTAATTTCTGTGCTGATGACAAAGTTGCTAACTATATTGATACTGGTTTATGGAGTACAAAAGCAATTAAAGAAGTTAAAATTCTGGGTAAGAAATTACATATTGCTGCAACATCTGAAGACAAAGACTTTACTTATATTCCCAAAGAATGGAAATTATCAGAAAATGCTGCTTATCTTCATATAACTACTAATAACACAATTCGTGGAACAGAATGGAAGATAAATCCTGACGTTCCAGCTGATGTTCCATTGATAGCTGATATGAGCTCGAACTTCCTTAGTAAACCAATGGATTTCAGTAAATATGATATGATCTATGGTGGAGCTCAGAAGAATATCGGACCCGCAGGTGCTACATTTGTGGTTATTAAGAAATCTATGCTGGAAAAGATCAACCCGAACCTTCCTTCTATGATGAACTATAATACTCATGTCAGCAAAGATTCCATGTTCAATACACCACCTACATTTGCTATTTACGTTATTGGTGAAGTTCTCAAGTGGATCGAGGGAAATGGCGGCTTAGAAGGTATGCAAAAGATCAATGAAGAAAAAGCTGCCTATATTTATGATGTTATTGATAACTCAGGTTTCTATCGTGGAACAGTTGTAAAAGAAGATCGCTCTTTGATGAATATTCCTTTCCGTCTTCCAACTGAAGAACTGGAAAAGAAATTTGTTGCGGAAGCTGTTGCAAATAATATGTTCAATCTTAAAGGACATAGAAGTGTCGGCGGCTGTAGAGCGTCAGTTTATAATTCACTTCCAATGAATTCAGCGAAAGTTTTGGCAAAATTTATGCTCGATTTCGAGAAAGCGAATAAGTAGTACAAAATAAATTATATCATGCGGGTTTTCCAATAACTTTCGGGAATCCCGCATTTATTTATGAAAGAAACAATAATTCCAAAAGAACAACAAACGATAGATCTTTCTAATCTCAGATTGATCCATCTTGCTTTTTTTACAGCATTCGCAATCTCCATCTATGTTGTAGAAAGCTTCCTCCCCAAGCCTTTTCCATTCATGAAGCTTGGCTTGGCAAATATTGTTGTTTTATTACTGTTGGTTTCCGGGAATGTGCGATATGCACTTATTGTAATAATTGGAAAGACAGTTGCAGGCGGTTTCTTAAGCGGATTATTCCTAAGCCCGACAACGCTTCTCTCTATAAGTGGAAGCTTGTGTTCTCTGGTAATTATGACGATATTCATAAAGAGTAAAGTTCGTTTTAGTTTGATAGGGATAAGCATTTTAGGAGCAGTAGCACACAACTTAGCTCAAATTGCAATTGTTAGATTGATCCTTATAAAAGAAAATACAATATTTTATTTGACGCCGCTTCTAATTATTATGGGAATAGTTACAGGAATTATTATAGGTTATATCGCAAAATTATTTATGGATAGGATTAATGGAGATAAATAAAAAAGAAGTAATTAAATATTTGTTCATTTTGTTAATAATAATCACTTTCTTTATGGGAATGGGATTCGGTCTGTTCCGATATTATAGTAGAGAGCTTCCACCTCTTTCTGAGTTACAAAGTTATGAGATGAAAGTAGGTTCCGAAGTTTATGATCGTAACGATAATTTGATCCATATTTTTTATGTAGAGAAGAGACAACTAACGCATTTAAAAGAATTACCCGATTATCTTACCAAAGGTATCATGGCGGTTGAAGATAAGAATTTCTACAAGCATTGGGGTATGGATCAATTAGGGCTTATTCGAGCAATTGTTATTGATATTAGTAAGGGAGATTTTTCTCAGGGAGCAAGTACAATAACTCAACAGCTTGCCCGAAATATGTTTCTCTCACTTGATAAAAAAATACCTCGGAAGATCAAAGAACTCATACTTGCGATCCGTATTGAAAAGAACTTTTCTAAAGATGAGATATTGGAAATGTATCTTAATAAATCTCCTTTTGGTCCTGGATTATACGGTATTGAAGTGGGATCGAAGAAGTATTTTGGCAAAGATGCAAAAGACCTTACAATTCCGGAAGCAGCACTTCTAATTGGAATGCCGCAACTTCCCAGTGCTTATTATCCTTTTCATTATCCAGAACGAGCAGTTCGAAGAAGGAACATTGTTCTTAGGCGAATGTTTGAGGAGAAGGTAATTACTGAGGATGAATATACTGAGGCTCGTGATACAGAATTGGAATTATTTGAACCAAGTAGAAATTTTGGAGCGAAAGATTATTTTATAGAATTTATTCGCCGGAGGTTAGAGCGTGAATTCGGTACAACTCAACTTTTTGCCGGTGGACTTAAGATTTATACAACGCTGGATATGGATCTTCAGGAATATGCTGATTCTGTATTGAATATGAATCTTAGGAAATTTGAGTATAAAAATGATTATGAATTCAAATATGATGATTTTCCACCAGATACAATAAATATAGTAACTCCTTATGTTCAGGGGAGTGTGTTTTCAATAGAGCCGGAAACAGGTTATGTGCGGGTGATGATAGGCGGCAGGAGCTTCAATCATAGTAAATTGAACCGCGTGATGCAGTCTATCAGGCAGCCTGGTTCTTCCTTTAAACCGATATTGTATTCTACTGCTCTTGTAAACGGCTACACTCCTGCTACAGTGATCGAGGATGAACCTTTCTCATTTATCCAGAATGACACACTTTTCTGGAGTCCGAAAAACTACTCAAACCTGAATTTCGGATATACCCGATTACGTACCGGATTAAAGAAATCCAGAAATGTTTATGCAGCTAAAACAATATTTGATATTGGTCCTAGAAAGGTTATGGAATTTGCCGAACGATTTGGAATTACGACACCAATTTATCCCTTCTACACTCTCTCAGTTGGCAGTATGGAAGTAAAACCATTTGAGTTGATAGCTGCTTACACAACATTTCCTAATGGTGGAGAAAGAGTAAAACCAATCTACATCAGAAGGGTTGAAGATAAATATGGCAAGATACTGAAGACAAATGAACCGGAAAAGATCAGGGTGATGAATGAACAAGCCGCTTTTATTATGGCTAATATGATGCAGTCAGTTTGCGAGGATGGAACAGGCGTGGGAATTCGCTGGCAATCCGGTTATGAAACAATGGGTTCTATAAGCTATAAATGGAATGCTGCAGGTAAAACAGGTACTACCGATGATTTTCGGGATGCCTGGTTCATTGGATATAATAAGAAAC
>DAOUVH010000065.1 GCA_030667725.1 Candidatus Cloacimonadota bacterium
ATCTAATCTTGTTCTCTCACTTGATGTCTCAACACAGAATGAATTCTTTAATATGCTGGATAAGGTCGGAAATGAGATCGTAATGCTGAAAACACACGTTGATATTATTGATGATTACGATGAAACTTTCGTTCCCAAGTTACAGGAATACGCAAATAGACAGAACTTCCTGATCTTTGAAGACCGTAAGTTTGCTGATATCGGGAACACCGTCAGGCATCAGTTTAGAAACGGTGTTTATAAAATTGCTGATTGGGCAGAATACGTTACAGTTCACATGGTTGCAGGTGAGCTAATTCTAAAGGGATTATTTGAAGGTATTGAAAATAGAGCAGGTTTTGTTCTGGCACGCATGAGTTCAAAAGGGAATCTGCTAAACGAAACTTATACTCGTAAATGTTTCGAAGCTGCAAAGAAAAATCCACAATGGGTGGCAGGTTTTATTGGACACGGAAACAGTGTTGAAGATATAAAAAGATTCAAAGCTAAATTTCCGGGAAGTGAACTTCTTATGATGCCGGGAGTGAAAAAGGAAAAAGGTTCCGATGCAATGGGTCAGCAGTATATCACGATTGAAGATGCAGTTAGTGGAGGAGCTGATTGCATTATTGTGGGTAGAGGAATATTGAAAGCCGATGATCCAAAGAATGAAGCTAAATTGTATAGAAAAAGAGCCTGGAAGGCTTATAAAGAACGAAATAAATAAGGAGGAAATAGATGAAGAATTTGATTTCAATGCGGGATTTGAGTAAAGAAGATATCATGCGGCTGATGGATACAGCTGCAAAGATCGAGAAAGGGGAGATAGTCCCAAATATGCAAAGAAAACTTGCAGCTCTATTATTCTTTGAGCCATCCACCAGAACAATGTTCTCATTTGATACAGCGATGAAACGTATGAATGGTGATACCATCATAATGAGCGGAACAAAGAATACCTCAGCCAAAAAGGGTGAAACATTCGCAGATACTTTGCAAACCATTGCACAATATTCTGATATTATTATTATGAGAAGTCCTATTGAAGGAGCTGCCAGATATGCTGCAGAAGTTGTAGATATTCCTGTCGTGAATGCTGGTGATGGAGCAAATCAGCACCCAACTCAAGCCCTACTGGATATGTATTCCATTATTAAAACACAGGGAAAATTAGAGAATTTGAAGATCGGTCTTGCCGGTGATCTTCGTTTTGGAAGAACTGTTCATTCGTTAGCTCAGGCAATGGCAGTATTCGGAGCTGAGTTCAAATTTATCTCTCCATCCTTCCTGCAAATGCCGGATTATATTAAGGACGATCTTATTGAACAGAATATTAAATTTGAAGAATTTAAAGATATTGAAGGAAACATTAATGACTTGGACATTCTTTATGTAACCAGAATTCAAAAGGAACGTTTTGCTGACCCGGAAGATTATGAAAAGGTGAAAGGATCTTATATTCTAAATAAAGCAATGCTGGAGAACGTGAAAAACAATTTCAAGGTTTTACATCCACTTCCAAGAGTTGACGAAATACATACAGATGTTGATGACACAGAATTTGCCTACTATTTTCCACAGGCAAAAAACGGAGTTTATACCAGACAGGCAATAATTTCAATCCTCTTAGGGGAGGTGTAGGATGAGTCAGCTGAAAACAATAAAAGTAAATGCAATTAAGAATGGAACAGTGATCGATCATATTGCTGCTGGAAAAATATTAAAGGTAATTGATATTTTGAATCTTACTGGTGATAATTCGGTTATGGTTGGGATGAATCTTGCCAGTAATAAGATCGGAAAAAAGGATATCATTAAAATTGAGAATCGTGAACTTTCTAAAGAAGAAGTTAACAGTATAGCCCTCATCGCTCCCAGAGCCACTCTAATCATCATTAATAATTTTGAAATAGTAAACAAAACATCATTTGATATGCCGGAATATATCGAAGAACATATAATCTGCCCAAATCCAAAATGTATTACTAATAGTGAAGAAATTCCTTCAAAATTTTATATAAATAATGCTGAAACTGCTACTGCACGTTGTTTATATTGTGAGAAGAAATATCTGGTGGAAGATTTGAAGATTAAGATTTAGAAAATTAAGTAGGAGAAGTTATGGCAAAAAAAATTATAACAGAATCATCAAGAACTTTGATGGAATACAGATTGTTACCGGGATATTCACCAACGGATTGCAATCCCAATAATATTTCATTACGGACTCCGCTTGTGTATTCGGAAAATAATGAGAAGAAGTTTTATTTGAATATCCCACTTGTCTCTGCAGCAATGCAGTCAGTATCAGGTGATCAGATGGGAATTGAACTTGCTAAATTGGGCGGTGCAGCATTTATTTTTTGTTCCCAATCAACTGAATCCGAAGCAAATATGGTTAGAAAAATTAAAAACCATAAAGCTGGTTTTGTAAAACCTAAAACAATGAAAGCTGATATGAAAGTGAAAGAGATGTTTGAAATACGAAAAGAATCAGGTCATTCAACTTTTCCTGTTGTAGATGAAAATGGAATTTTTGTGGGACTAATCTCCAAATGGGATTACGATGTTTCACTTCATGCAGATTGTTTGATAAAAGATAGAATGATCAAAAAAGAAAACATCCAAGTTGGAACTAATATAACTGATCTGATTGAAGCAAATCGAGCTCTTTTGGAAAGCCATAAATCTGTTTTGCCAATTTTGGATAATACTGGGAAACTTTTATCAATGGTTTTCCGCAAAGATATTAACGACCAGCTTGATTTCCCATTAGAGATTCACGATGAGAAGAAAAGATTGATCTCAGTGGCTGCTATTAATACACACGATTACAAAGAGCGCGTAAAAGCATTAGTAGATGCAGAAGTAGATGTTATTGCGATAGACTCTTCTGATGGGCATACTCAATATCAGGCTGATGCGATTAAATGGATAAATGAGCATTATCCTCAAATTCCAGTTATCGGTGGTAATATTATTACAAAAGAAGGTTTCCGCTTCTTGGTAGGAGTTGGTGCAAAAGCTATTAAAGTAGGAATGGGCGGGGGCTCGATCTGTATTACTCAGGAGCAAAAAGGAACCGGTCGTGGACTTGCAACCACAATAATTGATGTAGTGCAAGAAAGGGATAAATATTTCAAAGAAACCGGTAGATATATTCCTATTGCTGCGGATGGCGGTGTAACCAGTACAAAAGATGTTGCGATTGCTCTTGCTCTTGGTGCTGATTATGTTATGATGGGTCGCTATTTTGCCAGGATGGAAGAATCTCCAACAGATAAAATCGTTGTTAATAACCGTGTTATGAAACCATATTGGGGAGAAGGCTCTACCCGAGCTCAAAATTGGAAGGCAAGACGTTATAATCAGGGTAAATTTGTGGAAGGTGTAGAAGGCATGGTTGAGTATGCGGGTCATCTTCGAGATAATCTGGAAGAAACTCTGGCTAAGATCAAATCTTCTATGGGAACATGTGGTGCAATGAATATTCCTGAATTTCACAACTTAGCAGAACTTGAAGTAGTTTCTGCTCTTTCTATCAGAGAAGGGAAACCTCACGATATTTATTTAAGTACAGAAAACATGGATACTCAAGAGTATAATTCATTCGAGTAATAGTTGCAGAACGTATCATTCTGATGCGTCCGAAATGTTTCGGTTCAATCTACAAGAATGAACCTGCATTTCTCAGGTTATATCTCGTTACGAAGTTTGTCTTCGTAACGTAAATATATTTCGTTCCCAAGACGAACTTGGGAACAAGGATGAATTTATGATTGATTATAAAAAAGCCGGTGTAGATATTAAAATGGGTGATAGAGCATCTAAGATAGCCTATAGTTTTGCCAGATCAACTTTTGTTTCAAGGAAGAATATGATCGGTGAACCAGTCACCGATGAGGGTTCTTTTGCTGGAATGCTGGATATGGGTGATTTCTATATTGTCCAATGTGATGATGGCGTTGGCACTAAGATGGAAGTTGCAGAACGCATAGGAAAATTTGATACAATCGGTTATGATCTGCTTGCAATGGTTGCTGATGATGCGATCTGTCTGGGCGCAGAAACCATTTCCATTACAAATACACTTGATACAAACAAAGTTGATCCAGATATCATTCATGATCTTATGAAAGGACTAGCAAAAGCTTGTATCAAGCAGAAAGTTGTAATTCCCGGTGGGGAGATTGCAGAAGTTGGAAAATCGGTTAATGGTCATATCTGGAATGCAACAGCAGTAGGAGTTCTGGAAAAAGAAAAAATTATTACTGGAAGTGAGATCGAATCGGGTGACAAGATCATCGCATTGCAGGAAAAGGGATTTCGTTCTAATGGTTTCTCACTTGTTAGGTTTATTCTTGAAAAAGAATTTGACGAAAATGTATATATTAAACCTTCTCCCTTTGGAAAGAGTTGGGGAGAGATGATACTCAAACCATCAAAAATTTACTCCTCAGCTTTGTTAGAATTGCTTGGAAGATTCGATGAAGAGCGTAAGTTTAATATTAAAGGAATCGCTCATATAACAGGTGGCGGCATCCCTGGCAATTTTAACAGAATCCTTAAGCAAACTGGGTTGGGTGCTGATTTAAACGATCTATTTTCCCCATCTGTGATAGTAAAAGAAATTCAAAGAATTGGAAGTGTTTCCGAAATTGAGGCGTACAAAACTTGGAACATGGGTAATGGGATGATGATAATAGTTGATAAAGATGATGCCGATAAAGTTTTAAGAGCATTATCAGTTGAATCTAAAATTGTGGGATCAATTATAAAAGATAAAAAGATAATAATTGATTCAAAAGGTGCGGATGCACAAAAGTTGATTTTTGAACTATAGTTAGGAGGAAAAATGAAAAAGAAAATGATTTATTTGTTCTTTGTTTTTACAATTTGTATCAGTAGTTTGTATTCAAATGAAGTACGGGGATTAACAAACACAATTCCTGCCGATAACAAAATGGAAGTTATTGGTAAAGCAAAGGAGTATTATCCATCATCAGTTCAGACTGAGAAACCCATTATAATAAAAGATAGAGAAAATTGGACTCTTGTAGATTCGATAAATTTTGATTCGTTTATACAGCCCGGAAACTATGCGGGTATTTCATTTGATAATACTACAAATGAGATTGAATTCTGTTCTAATTTCTATGACTTATTATGCCCGGAAGCTTTTGCTGCACTGGATAAAGCTCCCCAATGGATAAGACCTGCTTTGGAAAATATCTTCCTGCAGCTTGAACCCGGCATACAACTGAATTGGGCAGAAGTTATAAACAACGCAACTGATCCATATATAGATGAAATTGCATATTCTATTGCGCACACTTCTGCAGAATATCTAGCATCACCTTATTGCTATCCGGAAATATTTATTGAGAATGTAGTATATTTGTATGTTGCTGATATTTACTTAAATTATGTTGAAGTTGTAGATTACGGAAATTCAGCGACTGATGAGAATTATTATTCTACAACATTATATTGGAAAATTGATGAAAGCGGAAACCAGATTCAAGTTGAGGTCCCAAGAGATATATATTACATGTATCTTGTACATCCAAAAATAACTGATGAAATACCTGCTTTCATCGATCCTGATATTATTGAAAATAACGCAACTCACAATAATAATATTGTTACTCCAGATGAAGGTGTCTTCTGGCGACATTTTCTTTTTAATTATTGTGATACAGGATATCCATTATTAAGGGATGAACTATTAAATAGTTCTGTTGTCTGGGATATTACAGGTAACACACCTGATGATGTCATTCATACAATAACACAATGGATAAATGACTCAATGTCTTTTACCTCCAATGCAGAACGACCTCACCAGCCTGTTCGAATATATAGAAAACATATTGGAAGATGTGGTGAATATGCCGATCTTACAGCTGCAACTTGCAGGGCTGCCCTAATTCCTTGCACAAGTATTTTAGCCATTTCCGAGGACCATACTTGGAACGAATTCTGGGATGAAGAATGGATACATTGGGAACCGGTAAATGGTTTTGGTTATATTAATAATCCTCTTGTATATGAAAACGGCTCAACAGAGTTCTATTCTGTATTCGAGATTAAAAGTAATGGATATCTTACACCGGTTACTGCCACTTATTCA
>DAOUVH010000049.1 GCA_030667725.1 Candidatus Cloacimonadota bacterium
AGAGGCGGTTATATGATCGTTACAGCTCGCAGTATGGGTGATGCGGAAAATGAAATAAACGCGCTTGCAGATTGGAAACGATCCTGTGGTCATCAGGTTGAGATCGTCGCGGATCAATCCAGTTATAATACAATCAGAAATTATAGGTTCTGAAAATGTACAAATAATTCCTCCCCCATAATTGTAATTCCAATATAAATCAGCTAACCCATTCGTTATTGTGAAACCACATAAGACAGCTGCAGTAGTTTCGTCATTTATAAACTTAACGACATTACTACTATTACTTCCATCTATGATAGTTTGAGAAATATAATATGGATCCTGAGTTGTCAAAAATAAAGAGCCAACAACAACATTTTGACCATTATAATTAATATTCTCGTAGTATGTTCCTGGTTGGACTAAGATTGTATCTCCTTCTACTGCAATATCTATTCCTATTTGAATTGTTGGTTGATCTTCAGGAATATTAATTATGTTTGCATAAATGATTGAACTGTAAATTAGTATAAAGACAATTAGTAAATTTTTACTACTTTTCATTGAGCTTCCTCCTCAAAATTTAGTTTAAATTTCATAAATTAATATAAAAAGAATTATATATTATTCTTTGCTAATTAAATAAAAACATGTTGTTGTAAAATAATTTCTTAAATATGGTATTTTAGATATTATTATATACAATTTTCTTGGTTTTAAGTTAAATTTGATCTTATAATTTGGATTTATAAAATAAAACAATCTTTTTTCAATTTTGTATTTTAAATGGGAAATTATCTTTTCAAATCTTTCAATGCTGATTCCAGTCTCTTTTACTTCAAGAAGTGCTTTAATTTTACTTTGATTCTCACCAAATAGTTTTAAAATGCCTATATAAAGAAAGTTTGGAAGTAAATGAATATAAGGCAACAAAGATACAAACTTACTATCACACATCTGCTGATGTCCACCAAATGGCATCTGCCAGGGAGGAAAAGCTAAGAATATTTTTCCTTCAGGTTTAAGAAATTCTTTTATGTATTCTAATAATTTTTGTTGATCATGAATATGTTCAAGAGTATCTTTTAATAATATCAGATCAAATTTAGAACTCAATTCTGTTTCAATATCTATATCGTAAATATCTTTAAATATAAAATTAGCTCGTTCTTGTTTAATTTCATTTTTAAAGAATTTATTAGCCTTTTCAATTTTATTTTCTGCAAGATCAATACCAGTTACGATACATCCAATATTTAAAAAAGCCTTAAGAATTCCACCTTCTCCACATCCAATTTCTAATATTGAAGTTTTACCTTCTTTAAGAGATATATTATTAACAAAGGGAACTATATAATTCTCTGCATTTTCGAATTGTTGATTAAAATATATTTTTCGCTCTTTATGAAATTTAAATGACATTTATACTCCTAATAACGATAACTTATTGTAATAGGTTGGATTATGAGATAATTTTCTTCTTATTTATCTACATTCCCCGTTGAGAGGAACCAAAACACTTCATTCCCCTCATTATGCCTTTTCAAGGTTTTATCAGAATCTAATTCATTGCTAATTGAATCAAATTTATTTCAATAAAAGCATCTTCCTTGTTTGAATTTTATCTCCAGTTACAAGCTTATAAAGATAAACTCCTGATGTAATCAATTTTCCAGATTCGTTTGTTCCGTTCCAAGTAATTGAAGATTGTCCTTCGACTCCGCTCAGGATGACAGGAAATGTTTTGATCTTTTGCCCTTTCAAGTTATAGATCATTAGTTCAGCGTCTCTTGAATTTCGGGAATTTAAGTTAAAATATATTGTTGTAGAAGGATTAAATGGATTTGGGTAATTCCCGATCAACTCTGATGATGCATTGATCAGATTATTTTCAGCATCACTATTCACATCTGTGTCATAATTCAAAGTGATCTCTGTAATACCTAATTCGCTTTCGATTTCCAGAATATCACTGACAATTTCACGGGTGTTTTCGGTTGTTAATTCCACAACTACATTAAAAGTAAGTATTTCTCCGCTTTCCAGATCGTAAGGAAGAGTAAGATTGAAATCTTCGATATTCCATGGATTCCCACTGATGGGGAACATGCCTGTATCTTCAATGCTGATGATCTCAATTGCTGAGTTCGAAAGATTTGAGATCGTAAATTCCAAACCATCCAGGCAATTTTCTATAGTCATGAAATTCAATTCCAATGGTTCTATCGCTAATCCCTGTAAATTGATATCATAATCATCACGTGGTTCAAGTTTGAAGGCTCCATAAGTATAATCCACAACACCGGTGATCGAATAGATGAAATCGTCTAAAACAGGAATGTATGTGTAAACTCCCAGTCCGCCAATTATGCAGGCACCGGATTGATCTTCGACTTCCCATTCACCATAACCAAGGTCTTCATTGGAAACTGTTACACTCTGAATTTTAGCCAGAACACTTTCATAATCTTCTGTTGAAGATAATTCTGCGACACTAATAATTACAGGTTCAGGAAGATCAGATGTTCCTAATATTGTCATATTAATTATGTCGGTTAATTCGGTTTTATCATTGTATTCTAAAACAGAACCGGAGATAGTGATCTCATCACCAACTTCTACAGTTTGTGATGGGTAGACAACAATTCCATTCCATGCTCCTACGCCATCTTGAATGAAAAAGTAGTTTTCAAATACTGCAGTAACAACTCCGGAAGTTTCAACTAATTCCCCTTCATGTGGAGATGGTCCGGTAGTAGAATATTGGATCTCATAGATTGTGTAAGGAGTAACAGGGATTGGCTCAATAATAGAGAAAGGACCATCACTTTGATCCATAGGATCACCATCGATCGCATCGGAAATAATAATGGCATACCCGTCGCTGATAGTGTGATCGGTCGGGATGTTCCATACCCATGAACCATCATTTTCGGTGGAAGCAACCAGCACTTCGCGAGTTCGATCCCAGAGCATTCCAAGTTCGATCTTCACGTTTTCATCAAAATTGATAGATGTCCATGTAATTGGATGAGTAGAACCCTGTTCCCATTGTTCTCCACCGTTTGGGCTGGTAACAATAATTGTGGGTACAGGAGTTCCCCCGAAAGTTTGACCATTATTCAATTCTCCGGGAGTTTCGAGTGCAGGCTCCTGCCAAACGAAATCACTATAAACTGCACCTGTCCCAAGTAATTGTAGTGATTCTCCAATTGCAGTAGTACTTCCTTCTACTACACCAATATCAGTTGATGTTAAACCATTTGCTGGTCCTCCTACTGCTTCAAAAGTACCTTCATAACTGAGGAATTGCCCTGGGATAAGTGTTCCCTGATAATCGATTGCGATACCATCTGGTTCACCATTTTGGATACCTGAAATTAATTTATGATAAATTGTGAAATCATCGATAACAGCCCCTATTACAAAAGTATCTAAAGTATGTACTCCGTAACTTGCTCCTCCGTTCCCATTGTAAAGGTTAATTGTGAAATCACTTAAAGTGTAACTTCCTGCATTTTCCAGTACTATTTCAACAAATTCTCCTTCATCAGTACTTATATTGTCGTAATGAAATTCATTAAGCCATATGTTTTGAGCTGAAAGTACCGTTCCCAAAAATAATACAACCACAAATAATTTTTTCATCTTTTCCTCCTGATATTAATTACCATTCTTTTATTTCTATTTGAGAGAATATAGGTTCCATCTTATCTGATGCTCTCTTCTGATAGTTTTTAGCAGCTTCCTGAAATTTATACCAATTTGTTTGTTTATAATTTTCGCTAAAAGAAAGTTTATCTTTTATTGGATCGAATTTAACTTTTTTATCATCAAGAAAATTAATATCTTCTGTAATTGTTTCATTGAACCACCTATATGAATCATATTCGGCAATGGCACCATGAGTAGAGAAGAGCTCTTGGTATTTTCCAATTCTTAATGTCATTTGTTTTTTATATGAGAGTAAATGTCTTTCATCAATTTTGTCTTTTAGAATTTCAGTGATATTTGATTTCACTATTGTCCAGTTAGTCGGGCTTGCTGTAAACATAAGGAAATTCTTATAAAGTTTATTAGCTGCAAGCAAAACGCGTTCAGCATTATCAATTGTAGCATTTTCTTCTATAAGGCGTGGATCGTGCCAAACCAGATTTGGAATATCAGGTTTATATCCAGCATCTGCATGCCCAATATTTGGAGAAAGGGTTTCCCAAACTCCTTTCATGGCATTCATTTCATCGAAATTCCCAATAAAGTTTTGATGAGATATTGTATCAGCCAGCATGTGTGAAGCAATACCAAGGGAGTACAGGTTTTCATTTTTTGTTGCATCATAGAATATTTCTTGAGCGTGTGTGCTGGAGGATGTTGTATTAAGAAGATGCATTTTACCATCTTTCCTTCTTGTTTTGGGGCTTGTTGGATTACCCGGCATGAAATGGAATAGCAAATATATTCGCATTAATTGTTTCCTGGGTCGAGTTATGTTTTTAGTTTGAGTTATGTAATTCTCGTATTCAGAACCATCTGGAAGCTCAATCTTATATTGGGTTGAATTATCATCTACATACTGTGATGAATAGGCAATAATTTCAGCTTCGTTATTGTCAAAACCAGCTTCTAATGCCAAATACTTTGTTAGATAATAATGAAATTCAATATTCATGTTCTCTCCCTCTTAATAAGAATATTTTATATAATTAAGGACATAATAATCCATAAATTAATGTTTATTTGATAAACCAATGGTGTCAACTAATTATTATTTTAAGGTAATTATATAAATAAATATCAATTCAGCAAGTGTCATATATTGGAATATAATGTAGCCTTATTTATATATTAATTTCAGAAGTTTTTCGTATGAAAAAGCCCTACTCATTTCTGAATAGGGCAGAGATATAAAAGAATTAGTAATTAATCTTCATTTAGAAGTTCGGGGTAAAGAGGAAATTTGGAACAAAAATCACGAACTTCCTTTTTGATTTGAGTAAGTATATCTTCGTCATCATGATTAGAGAAAACTTGAGAAATGAATTCTGCAATTTGTTCCATATCTTGCTCTTTCATTCCCCTTGTTGTAATGGCTGGAGTTCCCAGACGAATACCCGATGCTACAAATGGAGGTCTAGTGTCGAAAGGAACGGTGTTCTTGTTTGCCGTGATGCCTGCTTTATCAAGAGCACCTTCCATTTTCTTTCCACTTGGGTTTCCGCTATCCTTATCACCCAGATCGATAAGCATGAGATGAGTATCCGTTCCACCTGAAACTAAACGAAGTCCCTTCTCTTCTAAAGCTTTTGCCAAGGCTATTGCATTCTTTACAACTTGATCTTGATAAAGTTTAAAGTCATCTTGAAGTGCTTCCTGAAATGCTGCAGCCTTTGCAGCGATTACATGTTCAAGCGGTCCGCCCTGGATTCCCGGGAAAACCTGTTTATCAACTTCTTTCGCATATTCTTCTTTACAGAGAATCATACCCCCGCGTGGACCACGCAAAGTTTTATGAGTTGTGGTTGTTACTATATCAGCATAGGGAACAGGATTCTGATGATTTCCGGTAGCTACAAGTCCGGCAATGTGTGCCATGTCTACAAATAATTTTGCCCCAACTTCATCAGCTATTTCACGGAATTTTTTAAAATCGATTTTACGAGGATATGCACTAGCCCCAGTAAGTATCATTTTTGGCTTATGTTCAAGTGCAAGTTTTCTAATTTTGTTATAATCAAATTGTTCAGTTTCTGGATTCACACCGTATGGGATAATATTGTATAGCATGCCTGAGAAACTGAGTGGGTGACCATGAGTGAGGTGTCCACCGTGAGAAAGTTCTAAACTTAGAACTGTATCACCAGGTTTTACAAGGGAAAAATAAGCGGCCATATTTGCCTGTGAGCCAGAATGAGGCTGCACATTAACATGATCAGCACCATATATCTTCTTAGCCCTTTCAATTGCAAGTTTTTCAACTTCATCTACCCACTCGCAGCCACCATAATACCTACCGTATAGTTCGTATTTTAGTTTCCCGTTTTTCTTACTATAGCGGTATGGGTACCCTTCAGCATATTTATTTGTGAGAACAGAACCGGCAGCTTCAAGTACAGCTCTGGAAACAAAATTTTCTGAGGCGATCAATTCCAGATTTTCTGTTTGACGCTTCAACTCTTTATACATTGCATCATACAGTTCAGGGTCATTCTTCTTAATGAATTTCATCTATTACTTCTCCTTCTCAAAATTTGATATTTTATCTAATCTTCTTTGGTGTCTTCCACCTTCAAAATCAGTTTTGAACCAAACATCAATGATGTCTTTTGCCAGATATTCTGAAATGAATCTTCCTGATAAAACTAAAATATTGGAATTATTATGTCTGCGAGAGAGTTCGGCAAATTGTTTTGTTTGACACAATGCTGCTCTAATTCCTGGAACCTTGTTTGCTACAATACTCATACCAAGTCCACTCCCACAGATTAAAATTCCTCTCTCACAGTTCCCATTAGAGACAGATTCAGCAGCTTTTAATCCTGTATCAGGATAATCAATCGGAGCTAAATCTTCCGGACCGAAATCAACAATCTTATGATCAAATAACAATTTTTTGATTTTTTCTTTGAGATCAATACCGGCATGATCTGAGGCAATAGCGATCTTCATTAAATATCCTCGATTTCAATATTATTTTGTAATTCTTTATCTGCCCTCAAACAGGCAAAAGCAAGAGAATAAAGTTTGTTTCGAACTGTGTCACTTCTCGATGAAAGA
>DAOUVH010000257.1 GCA_030667725.1 Candidatus Cloacimonadota bacterium
AACCTTCTTTATACCCACATCTAATAATGAAAGTAAAAATAATATTAGCTGCCAGAATACTGTTATAAAAAATGAGATCGTGAATCGCAGCATGCAAAAACAGATTGAATTTGAACTGTTTAATCATTCAAAAGATCCGCAGCAAGATGTGATATATGAACTATTTATTGATGGAAATACAGTTTCTCAGAGAGCAACAGATCTACTCCCGGAACAAAGAAAGAAGCTTATCACACCGCTCGAAATAGAAAGTCCCGGCTGGCACTGGGGATATGCATCTGTTAAAAACGAAAGATTGATCTTTGATAATCGAAGCTACTTCAGTTTCTATCTTGAACAAAACCCAAAAGTAGCGATCATTACAGATGCAATCAAAATTCCAGTAGCACTTGAATCGATTCTGGAGATCTATACGGAAAATGTTACATTAATAACTAAAGAAAATATTAATTATGACAGCCTGCAGAATTTTGAAAATATCATTATCTATAAAAAACAAAACTTCTCGGAAAAATTGAGAACTATCCTGGAAAAACTGAAAGAAAACAAACGTAAAATTTTGTTTATTACCGATGAAAATCTATCTAAAGAACAGCAAATATTTGTTTCAGATTTCTTCAACTGCAACTTCCAGCAGTTCAATAGTAAAAGCAAAAATATAGATCAAATAAATAAATTCCATCCTATTACGCGACTTATAAAAGAGATGAATAATGTAGAGATAAAAAACTTCTGGGAAGTGAAGAGTTCTTCCAATGTACTGCTGAAGTCAAAGGATTTTCCCTTGGCTGTGGAACATAAAAATTCTGTTCTCTGGCTGTTTGATATTGATAGTATGCAAAGCCCTTTCCTGTTGGAACCGGTATTCCCGGTGTTTGCTTACAACTGCCTGCAATTTACCGGCGAACATAATAATATTTCATTCATCCTAGGAGATAAAATACCTTTGATTTCACCCGATCTGACACTTCCTGACGGAGCTACGATAACAACAAAGAAAAGCTATTATTCCCCAACATCAACCGGAATATATTTGAACGATAAAAACATATTTGCTGTGAATCTGAATTATACTGAAAGTGAATTTGCCAGATGGAAAGACCCGGAAATGAAAAATCTCCTATTATTAGATAATGATTGGAAAGATAATATTCTGCAGTCACGTTACGGTTTTGAATTGTGGAAATATTTTCTGATTGCTGCATTGTTACTTTTTATTCTAGAGATGCTGATCGTGAAGAGAGAAGAAAGGAATAAATAAGAATACAGAACCCCACCCCCAACCCTTCCCCTTAAACTAAAGGGAAGGGGGCAAAAAACATAATTGAAAAGACCTCCTGTCATGCTGAGCGGAGACGAAGCATAAAGTTATCTTACTAACTCTTCCTATGTCATGCTGAGTTTGGCTTAAACCAAGTATCGAAGTATGAAGTTATCTTTCTAAAGCATCTCTTATTTTTTCTATTTGACAGTTAATAACAAAATATACAATTTCGATTTGCAAACAGAAGAAAAAGGAAAACTAAATGAAGATTGAAATAAAAGATAGAAGAATTAGAAATACAAAGCTTGAAAAGAAAGAATCTTTAGAAAATTATTTTCCATCTGAGTACATAACAACCTTGAAATTAATGAACTACAATGAAGCTACAATAAAAACGTATCGGCAATATTTCCAACAATTTGTGAAATTCTTTGAAGATAAAAAACTGGAAGAAATCTCTTTCGATGAGATCAGGCAATACATTCTCTATTTAGTCGAAGAAAAAAAGTATTCCGCATCTTCCCAAAACAATGCAATAAATGCAATTAAGTTCTATTACAATAATGTTATAAATAAACCTATAGATGACTTTTTCATTCCACGACCCCGTAAAGCTAAAACGATCCCTAAAATTTTGAATGAGCAGGAAGTTAGTAAAATCCTAAAGAATATTAATAATTTAAGAGATAAATGTATGATATTTCTTATCTACTCAGCAGGTCTATCTCCCAGTGAGATAACTTATTTAAAGATAACCGATATCGATTCCAGTAAAATGAAAATCTTTGTAAGTAGCGCAAAGGGAAAGAAAGACAGATTTGTAATTCTATCGGAAAAAATTCTTAGACTATTACGAGAATATTTTAAAATTTATAAACCTTATGAGTGGTTGTTTGAAAGTAAACCAGGGCAGCAGTATTCCAAAAGAAATCTTCAAAAAGCATTTAAAGCTGCAGTAGATAAAAGTGGAATAATCAAGCCAGCAACGCTTTCCATCCTAAAAAATTCTTTTGCAGTTCATTTGTTGGAAAAGGGAGTTGATGTCCGATATATTCAGCAAATGCTGGGTCATAGACATTCTAAGACTACAATGAAATACTTGAGAGTAAGCAAAAGAGACTTGAGTGCAATTCAAAGTCCATTAGATAGTTTGGATGTGTGAGAGGTGTAAGGTTTAAGGTATAAGGTGTAAGGTAACAGGTAAAATAAGATGGATAAGATAAAAACAGATGATTATTGTTTAACACCGATTTTAAAAAACAGATACAAAATTGATGTACTCTCTTTTGAATTTAATAAAACTCATGGTATTACAATTCAGGGTTGTTATTTCAGCGGACCTCAGCAAAGCTGGGTTATGCCGCAAACCAAAAAGTGCTTGGAACAATTCCTAAAGCTATTCCCTTCCAAACCACAAACAGAAATGAAAATTGGAAACTCTTATGATAAAGCGTTGAAAGATTTTAGCGATCAGCTTATTCTTAAGAGGTATAGTGAAAATACCATTATCGTTTACAAAGAGCAGATTGTTCGATTTTTCAAATATTATTCCAAAGAAGATCCTTCCGAACTAACCGATGAGAATGTGAAAGAATATATGTTGTTCCTGTTGAAGAAGAAGAAGATTTCTTTTTCTTATCAGAAACAGGTGATCAGCGC
>DAOUVH010000229.1 GCA_030667725.1 Candidatus Cloacimonadota bacterium
AAGAATAGGAAAGATAAAAGTGGTTATATTGTTCTTATCCCGGATATTGATTGGTTAAAGAGATTTGATGTGCAAGTAAATACTGAAGTGCACCGAATTCTCCAACAATATTGGTCGGGAGAATTATCTGTTATTTTGGAAGTTCCCGATCCAAGGTTAAAGCACATTTCTCATAATGGTAAGGTTGCTTTCAGAATTCCAACTGATGAATTATTATGTGAGTTTATTATCAAATTGGATCAACCAATAATAAGCACGAGCGTAAATATGTCTGGTAAAGAACCGGTGCAAAGCCTGAATGAAATTTTAGCCGGATTTAAAAGCTGGTTCGATTTTACAATTCTACCTGAAGATATCCAATCAATCAATAATTTGCCATCTACAATTATCGAATTCTCAGATGCAAAATTGAGTTTAATTCGTGAGGGAAGTATCCCTTTTTCTGAAATAAATTTGAGTTATCAATCTCCACAAGTGCTATTTGTTTGCAGCGGAAATACGTGTCGCAGTCCCATTGCGGAATATCTGGCAAAAAAAATAATAACTGAGGATGATCTAAAACTCAGAGTTGCTTCAGCCGGTTTTATGGCAGACGGAATGCAAATCTCAAACAATTCAAATCGAGTACTTGCTTTAAATGGGATTGATGCTTCAGATCATGTTTCAACATTATTGAATGAAGAAAACCTGAGGAAAAGCTGGCTAGTGCTTACGATGACAATGAAACATAAAAATAAGATATTACAACTTTATCCTGCATCAGCTTCCAAAGTATATACTTTATCCGAATATGCCGGATTTAACAATGATATTGCAGATCCAATCGGGAAAGATATTGAATATTATAAAAAAACATTTGATGAAATTAGTGAGAAAGTAAAAATTATCTTTGAGAAAATCAAGGGGGAGAGGTGAAAATGCCATTTTTATTTAGCGGTCTATTTTGGGGTGTAATGTTGGTTCTTTTTGGAGCATCAATGATTTTAAGAGCTGTATTCAATCTTGATATTCCAATTTTTCGAATTGTTTTTGCATTGGTTATAATCTACTTTGGAATGAGATTACTTCTTGGACGTCAGGCGTTTAAAAGTGAAGGCAATTATTCCATGTTTAGAAGTTCAGACGTTGAAATGAGTGAAAGTGGAGGTGAGTATAATGTGATATTTGGACAAAGCAATATTGATCTTTCAAATATTGATATTTCAGAAAGTAGCCAAAAAGTTGAGGTTAACGTTGTATTTGGTTCAGGGAATTTGCTTATTGATCCGCAGAAACCAATGAAGATTAATGTCAGCACAGTTTTTGCTGATTGCAAATTACCTAAACGTAACATTAATTTCTTTGGAGATTCCAACTTCAAAACACCAGGTTATGTGGAAGGTGAGAATTACTTAAAACTAGATATTGATGTGGTTTTCGGGAATGCTGTGATTATGGAAAAAGTACAAGAATGATCCCAAGTTTAATGGAATTCGTTGCCGAGATCATTGAAAAAGTAAGTGAATTTGGGTTTACTTTATCTGATGAAAAAGAAATAAGTTATGGTGTACAACTCAAATTTGAAAAGGGTGATAAAGGTATTCCCCTGAATGTTTATTATTCCAAGAAGAAGGGGATTTCTACAGTTATTGGGGGATCACCCACAAATCCATTGCGCACTCAAATGCAGCAGATTCTACAGCAGAAACCGGATGCAGTTCAAAGTGATCATAATTGGAAAATATGGGCAGGAACCGATGAATCAGGTAAAGGTGATTTCTTCGGAGCGCTAGCTGTTTGTGGATTTATTGTGAAAGAAAAGGATGTTGGTGAACTTCAAAAAATCGGTGTTAAAGATTGTAAATTATTAAGTGATTCCGAATTGATAAAAATTGCGGAGAAACTTTATCGTGATTATAAGGATAATATTGAAGTTTTAATTTTGCAACCATTAAAATATAATGAATTGTATGCAAAATTTCGTCAGGGAAATAAGAAGTTGAACGAGATGTTAGCCTGGATGCACTCTCGCGTAATATTAAATTTGAATGCGAAACATAAATTTGAAGGAGCAGTTGTAGATAAGTTTGCCAGCGATAAGGTTCTGACCGGATCACTTAAGGATATGAAAAATATTAAGCTTGTTCATAAAATTAAGGCTGAAGATGATATTGCAGTTGCTGCTGCTTCTATTATTGCACGTTATCATTTTCTTAATAGTATTTCATTACTCTCTCGGAAATTTCAATTGGAGTTTCCAAAAGGAGCATCTGATAAAGTGATAAAGATTGGCAAAGATTTTGCAAAAAAATTCACTAAAGAGAGATTGAATGAAGTAGCAAAAATTCACTTTAAAACTATAGAAAAAATTTAAGAAAGGAAAATATGTTAAAAGATTATCTTGAATATTCACCAAAGATCGGTGAAAAAACCTGGATTGCAGAGAATGCAATGGTCATAGGACGTTGTGAAATTGGTAAGGATAGTTCAGTCTGGTTTGGCAGCGTTGTACGTGGAGATGTTAATTATATAAAAATCGGTGATAGAAGTAATATTCAGGATCTGAGCATAATACACGTTATGCATGTTCCTAAAGGATCTGACGATGGCTATCCCACCATAATCGGAGATGATGTTACGGTTGGACACAGTGTAACACTTCATGGTTGTAAGATTGGTAACGGCTGCTTAATAGGTATGAGTGTAACTCTTATGAATGGGTGCGAAATCGGGGAAGAATCAATGGTGGCAGCCGGTTCTCTTGTAACTCAAAATAAGAAATTCCCTCCTCGAAGTATGATAATGGGAACTCCTGCAAAAGTTATACGTCAGCTTAATGAAGATGAAATTGCAAATATTTACAAATCTGCGCAGGATTATGTTTCTTACAAAAATGATTATCTTGAAATGGATTAGTAAATGAAGACTCTTGTTATGGAAACAATGCCGGATCTTTTCTGGGAGGAGATCCGAAGAAAAGGTTGGGATACCTACTTTATAGAGAACGTTGATTCAAATGATGAAATTGAAATAATAATTATCCGAACTAAAACAGATTTCAATAAAGATAAATTTACTGAATTCCCAAATCTCAAAATGATCATCCGTGCAGGTTCCGGATTTGATAATATCAATATTAACGAAGCCCTGAAAAGAGATGTAATCGTCTGC
>DAOUVH010000064.1 GCA_030667725.1 Candidatus Cloacimonadota bacterium
AAATTTAAAAACAAAATGTAATTCTTTATTTCTTTTCAATTCTCTTTGCGTCTTTGAGTCTTCGTGGCAGAATTAAAAATCAAACAACTTTTCACGTTTTGCATATTTATTAAAATATACTTTATTAAGGATTTCATTTTTTGTCAGATCAAGACCATAATCTTCATCGATAATATCAAATGCTAATATTCTTGCTGTTTTCAGTAGCTCACGATCACGGATGATATTTGCATGTTTGAAGATGGGAATTCCCGATTGCTGGGTTCCGAAGAAATCTCCTGGTCCTCTTATTTCAAGATCTTTTTCAGCTATTTTAAAACCGTCATTTGTCTCGATCATAATATTTAATCTTTCCCTGCCTTCTTCGCTGATGGGCGGATGAACAATGAGATAACAGTAAGATCTATCGGAACCGCGACCAACCCTGCCTCGTAATTGATGCAATTGACTAAGCCCGAATCTCTCGGCATGTTCAACTACCATTACCGTTGCATTCGGCACATCTATTCCCACTTCGATCACAGTAGTAGAAACCAGAATATCGAACTCTCCATTTTTGAATTGTTCCATAATGGAATCTTTGTCTTTAGTTTTCATTTTACCGTGAAGTAGTGCAATTTTTTTGTTTGGAAATACATGTGTGCTTAGTTTTTCAAATAGTGTTTCTGCATCGAGCAGATCCATTTTTTCTGATTCTTTAATAAGCGGACAAACAATATAAACCTGTCGTCCCATTTTTAGTTGAGTCTCCACTTTTTCATAAACTACAGAACTTTTATTGAAATTGCAATAAGTGGTTTTTATCTCTTTCCGGTTGGGAGGAAGCTCATCGATAACACTTACATCAAGATCTCCATAAACTGTTAGTGCAAGTGAACGGGGAATAGGTGTAGCAGAAAGATACATCAGATCAGGGTTATTATTTCTATGGCTGAGCACCGCTCTTTGTTCCACACCAAAACGGTGCTGCTCATCAATTGCTACAAAACCGGCATTATTAAATTCAACATCTTTCTGGATGAGGGCGTGAGTTCCAATAATTATATCGATTTCACCATTTTTGATTCTTTGCTTGAGTTCTGTTTTTGCTTTGCTCACTCCACCTTTTAGAAGAGCAATCCTAATTTCCGGTTGGTTAGAAAGCAGCTTTGAAATGCTGTTGAAATGTTGTTCAACCAGAATTTCCGTGGGAGCCATGAGGATGGATTGGAATCCGTTTTCAATAGCCAGAAGCATGGCAAAAACCGTTACAACAGTTTTTCCTGAACCAACATCACCTTGAAGTAGTCTGTTCATTTGTTTGCTGGAAGTCATATCTTCTACGAATTCGCGAATAACTCTTTTTTGAGCTTGAGTGAGTTCGAAAGGTAAAGAGTTATTAAGTTTGGTTGTAAATGTTTTTTCTAAAGTGAATTGGGTTCCATTTAGTTTTTTTTCATGTCCGTATTTGCTGCGAGCCAGCATAAGTTGCGTGAAAAAAAGTTCCTCAAAAGCAAAACGTATTTTTTCTTGTGGAATTTGGGTGGGATGTTGGGTAAAATGGATCTTCTGCATGGCAGTTTTTCTATCTGGGAAATTGAATTTGTCTGCAATATATGGTGGAAGATTTTCATAGATTTCTTCAACATAAAGCTCAAATGCTTTGTAGACCAGATTTCGCATTACGTTCATGCTTATCTTTTCGGTGAGCGGATAAACAGGAAGCACAGACCTTGTTTTCCAAAAATCCAGTTTCATCTCTTCTTCATCCAGTATCTCAATTTGAGGATGAAGTATTTGTGGAGTACCGCGGAATTCCGAAACAATACCACTTACCCAGATCTGCTTTCCATTCTTAAATTGGTCTATAAACCAGTTGCCAAACCGAAACCAGGTTAGAAAAAGGTAATCCTCTCCATCAGTTATTACAACATTAAGCTGGGATTTTTTACGGGGAAGATTCCTCTTTTCTACAGACACGATGTTACCAACGAAAGAGCAATGTTCTGTAAATTTAAGATCACTGATCTTAACAGCGGATCGTCTGTTTATATAATCACGCGGGAAATGTTCCATCAAATCACCGATCTTAAAAATATTTAGTTTATTCAGTAATTTACTGCGGAATTCTCCCACACCTTTTAAATATTTAACATCGTTGTCCAGTGCGCTCATAATATCCCCTGAGAAATAAACATATTTACTACTTTATAATAGATGAATTCTAATTAAAACAACTATTAACTTAAGCAATTTATGAATCAAGAAAAAAGTAATTTACATTTTTAAAATGACCAGCGATATTCCAATCAAGATGATGATCAATGATGTTGCAATACCGAAAATCATTTGAAAAACTTCAGCCTTTTTTTTGTTCTTAACTGGAATTTGAGAGATGAAACCTCGTGATTTGATCATAATAATACCGATCAATGAAATCGTGATTGCCATTCCTACCGAAAAGAAGATAACGCTGATAAATCCGTAGAAAAATACATTAAAATACAAACTGAAGAGGATGATCGTCATTGAAACCGGACATGGTACCAGACCGGAAAAAACACCAATTAAAATTTCATTTTTCCCGCTTGATATTTTATGAAAATGTTCATTTTTACTTAGTTGTTGCCAGAAATAATAAATTCCCAAAAGTGCAATCAGAACACCTCCTATAATCCCAATATAATTCTGAATATCAGAGCGTCCGTGCATTTTCATACCTTTCACTATTAACCCGAAAATAAGTCCCAATAGAATAGCTAATCCACTGTGAGTAACTGCAATTGTACATCCAATTTTCACAGCTTTTATTGGTGAGGATTTCTCCTTTAAAAAAAAGGCGCCAACTATCATTTTGCCATGACCGGGTCCAATTGCATGAATTACCCCAAAAGCTGTTGAGATGGCTATCAGGATAAGAAAATATTTAAAATTAAATGAATTTCCGAGATCCTTGAGAAGAGTGGCAAGCTTGGAATTTATATCTTTCTGCCATTTTGCGATCGTATGCCAAAGTGAGCTTTTCTGTAATGCACTTGAACCTGCTCCAGAACTACTTTTTCCGGAAAAAGGATTGGTTTGTGGCAGAAGTGAAACGCCGATCATTAGAATTAAAAATATTAAAATTATTTTGCTTGTTTTCATTACTTAACCTTATTGAAATTTAATTGATATGTTATCCTGTCCGGCATAGAATATTCAATTGAGATATTATCATTTTGCTTAATTATAATTCCATTTTTTTTGGGAACTACTTCGCAAAAGATCGTTTTATCATAAAAGCATATTTTTAAATGTGTTGCCTCTATTTTTGCCTTTATCTTCCATGGAATAAAGAAGTGATAAATAATCGATTCATCCTTTCCCTCTGCCCGGAAATTCGAAACTGTTTTTATCCCTTTTTTCTTCCCATCTATATAAAAATCAGCAAAATAACCGGATTCTTCTAAATAGCTGAAAGCTTCTTTTTCAATTACTATATTCTCAGCATCTGAAATATTGTAATCGTGATCATCTGTATAATCCATAACGATCTGCCAACTGAACATTTCATCAAAAGTCCACTCAAGCCGCAATCCTTCTAATCCGGTATCAGAAAACACAGGTTCCACAATATATTCGATGAATATATGCGGATGCGAATATAAAGTCGCTGAAAACAATAATAATAAAATGATTATTCTTATTTTTTTCATATTTCAAAATAATTAGAAATTTATTTACGTTTATAATGCAAGATATTTTTTAATAATTGTTATGTGAATGTATTGCTGAATTTTTATACTTCTTACTTATATTGGTTCATTTATAACATACTGTAAGAATTTAAATAAATATGTTCATTATCCCACCGACCAGCAAGGTGGCAAAGACCATAATTGCTGATGATTTGAGCATATCCTTAACGCCAAGCTCTTTTAATAGAACGGTAAAAGTGGCAATACACGGAAAGTACATGGTAAGTACAACCGAAGCGATAACGAGTTGTCCCATGCTCATATTAAGCGGACTCAGCATTCCAATAGCAACATCTTTACGCAGGAAGCCGACGATAAGTGCACCGACCGCTTCTTTTGGCAATCCCATAATTCCCGTAATGATCGGCTCAGTTAATTTCCCGATAAAATCAATAATGTGAAGTGCATAAAGTACATTCATAAAAAGCACACCCAGCAGCATAAATGGGATAGCCTCTTTGATAAAAGACAAAACCCTCATCCAGAGTTTTTTTGTTAATACTCTAAAACTTGGAAGTCTATAAGGCGGGATCTCAATAAATATTTCAGGGCTTTCACCTTTCATGATCTTATTGAGGAAAAATCCCAATAAAACCCAGACGATGAAGAGAGTTCCAAAAACCATTGATAAAGCAAGTGCTCCGTGTTTCCCAACCAAGCCGACCACCATTGCCAGTTGGGCAAAACAGGGAACTGCTATAGCCATCATTGTGGAAGCAATAAATCTTTCGCGTCTAGTTTCTAAAATTCTTGCTGCCATTGCTCCGGGAACATTACAGCCAAGCCCTAAAAGCATTGGAACAATAGCCAGTCCGTGAATTCCCAATCTGTGCATCATGTTATCTACCAGAACACCCAAACGTGGGAGATAGCCGGAATCTTCCAGAAAGCTCAGAACAAAATAAAATCCAATTATGTAAGGCAAGACCATGGCGATCGGGACAAAAAGCCCGGTTGTAAGTAAGCCAAGTGATTCCACAAAATCTATCTGACCATTCACCAGCTTGCCGATAACGACATTATGTATGACTCCACCGCTTCCAAGTAGTGCTGATAGTTTCAACATCACAGGAGCCCATAAATTATTGAAAAGTGGTTCCAAGATGTAGGCAATAAGTGACTCTCCAATAAAGCGGATAATTGAAAATGCTGCTAACAGAATTATCAGTGAAATGGGAATTCCCCAAAAACGATGAATGGAAGCATCTCCAAGTCTCTCTGCAATAGTATGATGACGGTGTTTTAATTCTTGAACTTCCTCAATTATTTCTCCAATTGCTTTCCATTTATCTTTGAAGCTGAAAGAACTGAGCTTTGCTTTATTAAAATGGGAAACAAGATGCTTAATTCCTTCACCGGTAATTCCCGTAGTTGGAACAACCGGAACACCAAGGATCTCTTCCAGTTTTTCTGCATCGATGTCAATGCCTGTATGTTTGGCTTCATCCCACATATTCAAACAGATAACCAGTGGAATTTGCCTCTTGATAAGTTCCATTGTGAGTGCTAGATTTCTTTCCAGATTGGTGGAGTCGATCACGTTGACAAAAATATTTCCTTCTTCATCTTTGAAATTATTTATCATTTCCGCAGCAACTTGTTCTGCTTTGGAATCGGGTGTTAACGAGTATGTGCCTGGAATATCCAGAACTTCAGCTCTCTCTAAACCAATGCGCATGATGCCTTTTGTATATTCTACGGTAGTTCCCGAATAATTAGAAGCAACTACATGCACACCTGTTAGACGTGAGAAAACTACACTTTTTCCAACATTGGGGTTACCGACTAATAATACTTTTTTCATTTAGCTAATCTATAATAATTCTATTAGCCATTCCACGACCAATAGCTATCTGAGTTTGTCCAACTTTTACGGTGATTGGTCCGTGCATCATTTGAGATGATACTTTTATTATTTGAACACCTTCTCTGATGCCGAGTGATTCAGCTTTATTGATGAACTGTTTTCCGCCAATTATATCTTTTATCTTGGCTGATTCACCATTTTTCAGGCAATAAATAGTCTTTTGATCATCCTTGGGCTGATTGAGGCATTTATGTTCTTCATTACGAAATCTATTTTTCATTTTCTATCCTTATTTTTTGCAATCTTTGCACAATCCTCGTGCACCTAGATTATATTCAGAGATTTTAAAATTTTCGTTTTCGGCTAATAGATCAATAAGATTTGCCACTTCACTAAAACCAGATTCAATTATCTTACCGCAATTCTCACAAATAAAATGAAGATGATTCTCATGACCGTATGTATGTTCATAAATGTCTTTTGATTCACAACGGAGAGATTGTTTTATTAACCCGGATTCAACTAATAGTGGCACTGTACGATAGATCGTGGCGCGGGAGACATTTTTGTGTTTCTTTTTGATCTGTTCATAA
>DAOUVH010000245.1 GCA_030667725.1 Candidatus Cloacimonadota bacterium
AATTGAATCCCGATTACATAATTTTAGCAGGTTATATGAAGATCGTAAGTTCTGAAATAGTGCAAAGATTTCCCAATAGAATTATCAATATTCATCCCGCTGATACAGCTTTACATCAGGGATTGCACGGTTATGATTGGGCTTTTGACAGCAATCTGAAATCGACCAAAATAACGGTTCATTTTGTAGATGAGGGACTCGACACAGGAAAAGTTATTGGGAAACGAGATGTAGATATTTCAGATTGCAAAACTCTCGATGAAGTGGAGCAAAGAGGTTTAAAAGTCGAACATAAATTTTACAGCGAGTGTTTAAAAAAAATATTGAAAATAATTAGACGCAGATAAACACTGATTTATTATGAAAAAATTAAGAAAGCAAAATCATAAAGAATCATATTTAATCAGCGGAAATCAGCGTCAGAAGAAGCCTAAATGAAAAAAATAGCAATAGTAGATTTCGGCGGTCAATACACTCATCTTATTGCACGTAGAATCCGTGACCTGAGAGTTTACAGCGAGATCGTTAATCCCGAAAGTTTTGAAGTAAATGAAGATATCATTGGAATAATTTTCTCCGGTGGACCGCAATCCGTAAGTGCATGTGATACATTTAGAATAAATTTGGATATTCAGAAAAACAAGATTCCTATTCTTGGAATTTGTTACGGTCATCAACTTCTAGCAAAAATGATCGGTGGAGAAATCGAAAGTGGTGAGAACAAGGAGTACGGTTTTACGAACATAATTTGTCGAACCGAAGCTGTACTTTTTCATGGATTGGAAAAAGAACAAAAAGTATGGATGAGTCATGGAGATTACGTTTGTAGATTACCGAAGGATTTCAAGATTACTGCATCCAGCGATTCTATAAAAATTGCAGCTTATGAATCCGAAATATATTTTGGATTCCAATTCCATCCCGAAGTTACACATACCAAAAATGGTATGCAAATGCTGGAAAAATTTATTAATATATGCACAAAAGAACGAAATTGGAATGTGAAGAGTTTCAAACAGCAATTGATAAATGAAATCCGGGAAAAAGTAAAAAACAGGAAATTAGTTCTGCTTCTTTCGGGTGGTGTGGATTCATTGGTTGCTCTTGAGCTCTGCATCCAGGCTGTTGGAAACGAAAATGTTTACTCGATTCACATTGACACAGGCTTTATGCGTTTGAACGAATCAAAAGAAATACTTGAACATTTTGATGAGCTTGGTTTCAAAAATATTAAAATTATCAAAGCAGAAAAGAAATATTTAAAAGAATTAAATGGCGTTGTCGATCCTGAACAGAAGCGAATGATAATAGGCAAATTGTTTGTAGATATTGCCAATGAAGAGCTTTCCAAACTTGACCAGAATACCGATTGGATGTTGGTGCAGGGTACTATTTATCCCGATACTATCGAGAGTGGAGCTACAGATAAATCTGCCAAGATCAAAACACATCATAATCGAGTTGATGAGATTGAAAAGTTACTTCAAGAAGGAAAGATAATAGAACCCATAAAAGAGCTTTATAAAGATGAAGTCCGCAAACTTGGTGAAGAGCTCGGGCTTCCGTACAAACTGGTTCATCGTCATCCGTTTCCCGGTCCGGGATTAGCTATCAGAGTTATTTGTTCAGATGATACAGAATCCCAAGATGATTACACAAAAGAAGAAAAATATTTGAATGAAATTCTCTCGGAATTCGATATGCAGGGTAAAATCCTTCCTATTAAAAGCGTGGGCGTGCAGGGAGATTTCAGAACTTATCATCATCCTGCTGTGGTTTGGTTTAAAGAAGATGAGAGCAAATCCTGGGAAGTAATCAATAAATGTTCTTCTAAAGTAATTAATAAATTAAAAACGGTAAACAGGCTCATTTTTTCTATGAAACTTGTCGAGAATTTGCAGCTCAGGAAACTATTTTTGGAAAAACAAAATCTGGATGAATTAAGAAATGTTGATGCAATTTTAAGAAAAAGAACAGATGATATAAAAGAGATCTGGCAGATGCCGGTGGTACAATTGCCATTAAGAAACACTGATGACAAACTGTGTTATGTAATACGACCTGTCTGCTCACTAGATGCAATGTCAGCCAGCGCGTATGAAATGGATTTCAAATATTTGAAAGATATTATTTCAGAAGTTCAAGAAATTGAAAATATTGGTAATATCTTCTACGATATAACAACTAAACCTCCCGGAACGATTGAGTGGGAGTAGTACAATTGAAAAAACTTATGATGCATTTTGTTCTGTACAATCTAATCGGAGCTTCAGGTGCATTTCTAGATTTTGTTGTTTATGCAAGCCTTAATCATGTTACAGATATTGATTATCGCATCATTAATGTTTTTAGTGTTCTTGTGGGAATAACGAATAATTTTTTTTGGAATCACAAATTTAATTTTCGAACTCAAGGCTATGTCTTTCGACGTTATCTCTCATTCTTATTAATCGGATGTTTTGGCTTATTGATCAGCACAGTCTTGTTAACTTTAATGGTCGAACATCTCGGGATTGGGATTATTTTCGCTAAAATCATCACCATATTCGCTGTTGCGATCATCCAATTCATTCTAAACAAAACAATTACATTCAGGCAGGTTTTATGAATTTAACGGAATATCGTTTTATTGTTGTAGGAGCAGGTTTTTTTGGAGTGACAATTGCCGAACGAATCGCATCGATAAAGCAGGAAAAAGTTGTAGTCATAGAAAAAAGAGATCATGTCGGTGGTAACAGCTATTCCTATCAAGATGAACAAACATGCATCGAAGTACATAAATATGGAAGCCACATTTTTCATACTTCCTTCCGGGAAGTGTGGGAATATATTAATCTATTCACGCAATTCAATTCATACCAGCATCGTGTATTTGCCAAAGCTGGGGATGAATTCTATTCCTTGCCGATAAATCTGCAGACAATTTGCCAATTCTATCAGCAAAATTTCACGCCAACTGAAGCGAAACAATTCATAAACAAGCAATCAGTTCAAATAGATCATCCTGCCAACTTGGAAGAACAAACTATTAGCCAG
>DAOUVH010000275.1 GCA_030667725.1 Candidatus Cloacimonadota bacterium
CAAGAGTATCAACTTGCTGTAGATTATCTTACACAAGCAAAAAATATAAACTCAAATAACACAGCAATATTAACTAACCTGGCTACTGCGAATCATGCTCTTGGGAAAAAAGAATTAGCTTTTCAACTCTATAGACGTGCTGTAAAAATAAAACCTGATAATGCTATCGCTTTGGCTGGAATTGCAAATTATTATAAAGATCAAGGTGATTATGAGAAAGCTTTAGAAATTTTAAGACAAGTTAAAGATATTGCACCTAATAGTCACAAACTCTGCGTTAGTTTTGGATCTTTATACATTAAAATGGAACAATTTGATAAAGCAGTGATCGCTTTTAAAAGAGCAATTGAACTAAACCCAAAGGAAGGATATTACCATTATATGATTAGTTTAATATACAAAGAAAAGGGAGATTTTGAAAAATCACTTGAGCACAAAAAAATAGCCGAGAAATTGGATTTTGACATAGAGAAGGTTAAGGGAAGTTTGAAGAAGTAATAGATTCAAATTCAAATCTGTAAGGGGAGATGCCGTTAGGCAGAAGGGGTTTATATAAAAAAAATAATATTGATAGTACTGATTATATTAGTTTGCAATGCTTTTGCTGATGTTAATGAGAATGATATTCTCAAGCGGAGAGCAAGTTCCTATAGATCTCGTAAGCAATTTGAGAAAGCAATTGGTATTTATGAAACTATCGAGAAGAACGATCCGAATGATATGGATAATATTCGTGAATTAGTCCTTATTCTAATTCAAACATCAAAGATCGAGAAAGCGGAAAAACTTCTGAATAATTACAAAAAAAATATACAGGAAGACATACATTTCCAACTTAAATTAATGATCCTGCTGCATAAAGCAGAATTTGATGAAGCACAAAGATTGGGTAATGAATTTCTCGATAATCGAAGTGGGAATATAAATAATTATGGAACCGTTGCAAAAGTTTTTGAACAATATCGGCAATATGAAACATCTATTGAGATATATCTTAAGGCTCGCAAAATTGCTGGAGATGAAAATCTATTTGTTCAGGAACTTGCTAATGATTATCATGCACTTAAAGATCATGAAAATGCTGTGAGAGAATTTGTCAGGTTGATTGAGAATAGAAATCAGTATGCTGCTTTTGTTCTCAGCCGGTTTAAATCAATGCTTTTAGAAGAAACTTCTGTTATTCGATTTATAAAAGAAACAGCCGGTAAAAGTGAGAATCATGCAATTAGAGAGATCTATGCACTTTGTCTTGGTGAGATCAGTGAATTTGAAAAAGCTCTAAATGAATATGAAGATCTTCCTGTTGAAAATATTCTTAAGTTCGCAGATCGTATGGAAAAGAGTGGAAGATCGGATATTGCGATAAGAGCTTATGATATCTATTTAACTAGAAGTGTGAACTTTATTGAAAATGCAAAAACCAAGATCGCTCTTGCAAATATTCATATCAAGCAAAATGAACTAACAAAAGCAGAAGAAATTCTGTTCGAACTTTATCAAGATAAGGATCTCAAATCAAGAAGGAATAGATATAAAACGCGAGCAAACAGACAGTGCAGAGAACTTCTTGCAGAAATTTGTCTTATGCGGAACGCTTCCCAAAAAGAGATAATAAAATATCTTGAGGAAGCTAAAGAATTCACATTTAATAAAAATGATATAAGTGAGATTGAGTACAAAATTATTCATCTATTGATCATGAATGGGGAGAATGATCTGGCGAAAGAGAAGTTGAGGAATGTGTTGGAAAATGAAAATTCTGGTTCTGATACTTTTAAGAAAGGTTATTATTATTCATTTTTGATCGCAATTATGACAAATGATGCTGAATCTGACAGTCTTCTGGGTGAGCTTCTCATCAATATTCCAGAAGATGCTATAACCAATGATGCTTTGCTGCTTTTTCAGAGTACAAATCATGTTCAAAATGATGCAGATCGAGAAGATTTATTGAAAGCGTATAGGAAGAGGTCATTATTCAAAAATCAAGAAGCAATTGAAATACTTCGTTCCATTTATGAAAGATCAAAAATTGAAGATTTGTTATTTTTAGCGGGAGAATGGGCTATGCAAATCGGTAATGTGGGGCTTGCTTCAGAGATATTTTCTCATGAATTTTCCAAGCTGGATCTACAGCAATTTGCAATTTTAAGACTGGCTGAGATAGAAAATGATAAAACAGCAAAGAGAAACTTTAGCAGAGATTTTCTGCAGAATAATCCACAGTCTATTTTCTCTCCGCAATTCAGAAGAATCCTGGGGAATTAATGAAGAATTTTCTAAATTACATTATTCCATTTCTTGTTCTGATATTAGTTTTCAGATTTTTCAGTTTCATAATGTATTTTGCAATTCGATTTTGGTATATTTCAATTCCATTAGTGCTGTATTTATTATATGAATTTAGAAAAAGCAGAAAGCAGAAGAAGTTCAAACAGGATACAGGGCTGGACCCCGAGAAAGAAGTAAAATTGAAAGATGACCCTATCATTGAGGATGAAGAAAAGTGAATAACCTCACCCCAACCCTCTCCTGCGAGGAGAGGGAGAAAGTATGAAGAAAGAAATGGTAGACAAACTTTCCAGACATAATCGTGCTTTATTACAAAACTATCAATATCACCTTAAGGTTGAAAAAGGTCTCTCAGAAAATAGCATAGCAAGTTATGAAAATGATATTTCCAATCTGTTTACTCAGGTAGAGAAAGATGTTGAAAAAATTACAAATAAAGATATAATTGATTTTTTTGTAACTCTTCAAGAATTTGGTCTAACAAATTCAACAATTGCCAGAAAGCGAAG
>DAOUVH010000066.1 GCA_030667725.1 Candidatus Cloacimonadota bacterium
ATAAATCCTTTGAATAATAGAATACTGGAAGAAGTTGAAGAGTATCCTATCTATCCTGCGAATCACTTTATTATTTCTAAAGATACACTGAAAACTGCCATCGAACAGATAAAAGAAGAACTCAAGGATAGAATCGATCATTTTGAAAAAGCCGGAAAACTTCTGGAAGCACAGCGAATTAATCAACGGGTGAATTTTGATATTGAAATGCTGAATGAACTTGGCTTTTGTTCCGGTATTGAAAATTATTCACGTCATCTTACCGGTGGAAAAAAAGGGGAGCCTCCATATTGTTTGTTAGATTATTTTCCTGATGATTTTTTGATGATCATTGATGAATCACACGCTTCAATTCCTCAAATTCATGGTATGTTCGGTGGAGATTATACTCGTAAAAAAAACCTGATTGATTTTGGTTTCAGGCTTCCTTCCGCTTTCGATAATCGACCATTGAAATTTGAAGAATTTGAGAAGAAGATAAACCAGGTAATTTTTCTATCGGCCACACCGGCAGATTATGAGTTGGAAAAAACTGAAGGTGTTTTTGTAGAGCAGGTTATCCGTCCAACCGGTTTGATGGATCCAGTTATCGAAGTTAAACCAATAGAAACACAGGTTGATGATTTGATTAAACAGATAAATGAACGAACAATTAAAAAAGAAAAAATATTAGTAACAACCCTGACAAAACGGATGGCAGAAGATTTGAGTGAATATTTAAGCAAAGCAGGAATTAGAACCAGATATCTTCATAGCGAGATCGGTACAATGGAACGGTCTCAGATAATAAGAGAATTTCGTATGGATGAATTTGATGTTCTGGTTGGAATCAACTTACTTCGTGAAGGTCTTGATCTTCCGGAAGTATCATTAGTTGCTATTCTAGATGCAGATAAAGTAGGATTTTTAAGATCAGCAAGATCTCTCATCCAAACGGCTGGTAGAGCTGCCCGCAATACTAACGGAAAGGTTATTTTTTATGCTGAAAAAATGTCCTCAGCCATGCAGCAAGCAATCTCTGAAACTGATCGCAGAAGAACTAAACAGAAGCAGTATAATTTAGATAACAAAATTACTCCACAATCTATTAAGAAAAATATTGACGACATACTTATCTCTACAAGTGTTGCCGACGGTTATCAAAAACCTGGTAAAAAAGATGAAAAATCGGGTAGAGATAAGTTCAAAGAATATTTAGAGTTAGACTCCATTGAAAGTATTTTGGAGCTATTGGAAAGAGAGATGAATGAAGCATCGGAAAATCTAAATTTTGAGAAAGCTGCTGAACTCAGGGACAGGATCTTTGAGCTTAAAGAACTATAACCAGGGGTGATTGATACCAAAATGGACTCGCAAGACATCTATTTTTATTTATCAAGAGCAAAAATACGAATTTCAAATATTAGCAATTTAATAAAAAAAATAAATATCCAAAATGAATGGATTATAATAGTAAACAAAACTATCATATCCATAAGGAGCTGTAATGCCTAAAATCCACAAACCTGAGGATGTCGAAAAACTCAAAGAAGGAACGATCATCAGAAAAGATGATAGACACTCCAAAATGGAAGTAGAGGTTCCAGAAGTAAAATCTACTGGAGATTACAAGAAGACACCGGTCTATATTTACTACGACTGGTGTAAAAAATGTGGAATTTGTGTTACCTTTTGTCCTACAGGTGCTTTAGGGAGAAGACCCGACGGTTCACCTTATGTTCCCCATCCAGAAAAATGTATTCATTGTGAATTGTGTGATCGACTGTGTCCTGATTTTGCGATCACTGGCGCTAAAAGGTAGGAGGGGAAATGTCGAATAATAAAACAACCCCAAAAACAATATTAATGCAGGGGAATGAAGCTATTGCTCGTGGTGCTTTGGCTGCGGGACTTGATTTCTTTGCCGGTTATCCGATTACTCCTTCTACAGAAATTGCTGAGATCTGCTCAGTTGAATTGCCCAAATTTGGAGGAAAATTCATTCAAATGGAAGATGAAATTGCCAGTATTTCTGCGATTATCGGAGCTTCATTAGCTGGAGCAAAAACGATGACAGCAACCAGTGGACCAGGCTATTCACTTATGACCGAAGGTATAGGGTTTGCTAAAATGACAGAAACACCTTGTGTTGTTGTGAACGTAATGCGTGGAGGTCCAAGTACAGGTCTTCCTACCAAACCATCCCAATCTGATATTATGCAGGCACGTTGGGGAAATCATGGAGATGCACCAGCTATAGCTCTCTATCCAAATTCAGTAAGTGAAAGTTATGAACTTTCTATCAGAGCTATGAACCTTGCCGAAAAGTATAGAACATGTGTTGTTTTACTTTCTGATGAAGTGCTTGGTCATATGCGTGAACCAATTGAGTTGCCGGATCTCTCACAGATAAAGATTGTAAGGAGAATTACACCAACCAAACCACCGGAATGGTATCAACACTATCCGGATAATCCAAAGTATCCAATGCCTAAGGCTAGTTTTGGTGAAGGATATCGCTTCCACGTGACTGGTCTATCCCATGATTCAAAAGGATTTCCCACTAACAGAGCAGACGAAACAAAAATTCTAATGGATAGACTTCGCAATAAAATCGCATATCATATTGATGATATTGTCCAGATTGAAAACTACCAAATGCAAGATGCCAAAATTGCAATCTTTGCCGCAGGAATTAGTTCTCGAGCGGCTAAAGAGGCAGTTGTAATGGCTAGAAAAAAAGGCATTAAAGTTGGAATGATGAGACCATTGACGATCTGGCCATTCCCAGATGCCGCAGTGAGAAAATTCCTGGGTGACAAAAAAGCCATAATAGTACCGGAATTAAATGAAGGACAACTGTCACTTGAATTGAAAAGGGTGATGGGAGGTATCTGGAATTATGAAATCAGGAAGACAAAAAAGATTGAGGAAATCCATAGAACGGACGGATTACTTATCACACCAGATCAAATTCTGAAATCAATTATGGAGGTAAAATAAGATGCAAAAGATATCCCAAAAATCCATCCATAAATATTTGAGACATGATAAAAAATTTCCGCATGTCTGGTGTCCCGGTTGCAGTAACGGAATAGTATTGGGAGCAGTGATAAGGGCAATTGCAGAATTGGATTTAAAAAAAGATAACATTGCCATGGTTTCTGGCATTGGTTGTTCTAGCAGAATGCCCGTATATGCTGATTTCAATACATTGCATAGTCTGCATGGAAGAGCTATTGCCTATGCAACGGGTGTAAAAATGTATAAACCGGAAATGGATGTGGTTGTTATTACCGGTGATGGTGATGCAACAGCAATAGGTGGTAATCACTTTATTCATGCAGCGAGAAGAAATATTGATCTTACAGTCATTCTTATTAATAATTATATCTACGGAATGACAGGTGGACAATATTCTCCAACAACTCCACACGGAGATAAAGCAACTACAACACCATACGGTAATATAGATCCAACTTTTGATATCTGCAAACTGGCTATTGGAGCAGGTGCAACTTTTGTAGCAAGAACCTCTGCTTACCATGCTGTTGAAACTCAATCTTTCATCAAACAGGCTTTTAAACACAAAGGTTTCTCATTGGTTGAGGTAATAAGTGCTTGTCCTGTTATCTACGGTCGTCTAAATAAGAAGGGTGACGCCCCTACAATGATGAAACAGATGAAAGATAATGTGATCCCTATAAAGCAATATGAAAAATTATCACCTGAACAAAGGGTTAATAAACAAACAAGAGGAATATTCATTAATGATACCGAGAAAATGGAATATACTCTAGCTTACCAGGAATTGATTGATTCTTTGAAAGTGCCGGAGGAAGAGAGCAATGAATAACAAAATATTTAAAAAAGAGATCAGATTAAGCGGTAGTGGTGGGCAAGGTCTTATCACAGCAGGAATCATTTTAGCCAAAGCAGCAGTATTAGATAAAGTTCGAGTTACTCAAACCCAGAGCTACGGTCCGGAATCCCGTGGTGGTGCGAGTCGAGCTGATGTTATTATCAGCAATGATGAATTTTATTATCCCGAAGCTGTAAATTTTGATGTTCTACTTGCTCTTACTCAAGAGGCTTGTGAAAAATACTCAAAGAATTTAAAGGATTCAGGCATTTTGATCGCAGATACAACTAATGTTAAAGATATTGTGTATCTGGAAGCTAAAGTTTATGAATTACCTTTCACGGAAATAGCAATGAAAAAATTAGGAACAATGCTTCCTACAAACATTTTGTCACTGGCATTTCTGGTTAAGATCACAGGTGTTGTTTCTGAAAGCTCTCTTAAAACAGCAGTATGCGATTTTGTGAAACCACAATTTAAAAACTTGAATATGAAAGCAATAAAAATAGGTTTCAAGCTTGCTTCTGAAGAAATAAAATCATAAAAGCTAATGGAATAAATCTAGATTATTTGACGCTATAAATATTAGTTAGTGGGTAGTTTAAATTAATAATATTAAATTGACAACATCTCACTAATTTTGCTTTAAGTCAAAATGTAATATTGAAGTTTATAATAAATTCTTTGATAACTCGGAACCAATTTCAAAGAGGTTGTTTTGAATGCACTAAAGAAAGGTTTTGTTTTGAATTGCCGTTTGAAAATTCAAAATGTAAATGTTGAAATAAGCGATAATAAAAATTAATATAGAAAACACAGTTGTTATATTTAGCTGTGTTTTTTTATGCATTATAAAAGGAGGAAGTATACTGATGGATGTCAAACACGAAATGATTAAGGTGTATATCAGTGGAGAATTATTCCATGTTCCTGAAGGTTCCACCATCATCATGGCTTTGGAATACGCTGGATTCCAATTGAAAAAAGGTATTGGCTGCCGGGAAGGATACTGTGGAGCCTGTGCTACCGTATACCGTGAAAAAGGTGATTATAAATTGAAAGGTGGATTAGCTTGTCAAACAGTCGTAAACGATGGAATGGCTATTGCAATGATCCCATCCGTACCTGCCGAAAAACCTATTTACGATCTGAATGATCTCACACCTGATGTAGGAACTTTCACACAACTTTTTCCCAGTGTGTTTCGTTGTGTTTCCTGCAATACCTGTACTAAAGCATGTCCCCAGGACATTGAGGTAATGGATTATGTTCAGGCACTAATTCGGGGAGATATAGCCAAAGCAGCAGATCTTTCCTTTGATTGCATTCGTTGTGGTTTATGTGCTTTACGTTGCCCTGCCGAGATCGTGCAATACAACGCAGGCATTTTAGCCAGACGATTGTATGGTAAATACCTATCTAAAAATAGCCCTGAATTGGACGCAAGGCTTAAAGAGATTGAGGATGGGAAATTCGACAAAGAAATTGAAGAATTAAAAAAAATGCCCGACGATAAGCTTTCTAAAAAGTACTATAGTCGTGAAATAAAAATTTCATAGCAGGAGCGAGTAATGTATCCAGAATATATGATGGAATCTATTAAAAAAGTAGAACAAACCCGTCCAAACAGATTAGAGCTTGCCAAGAAATTGGGAAAGCAAGTTTTCCCGAGGATGGGCGAACAGGAAAGAGCAGATATCTTGGCTGATTATCATCCCGATTATAAAGATGATGCCCTCAGAGAATTGAGGATCGGTCCCAATAAAAATGATAAAATTATTAACGAAGTTGTTGATGTCATGGAATCTTATCCACGTGATTATCCTGAAACTTTCGATTTGAATAAAGTGGATATAGAAACCGATGTCCTGATAATTGGTGCCGGTTCTGCAGGTCTCTCTGCCGCTATTGAAGCCAGTGAAACTGATGCAGAAGTACTATTAATAACTAAATTGCGTCTTGGTGATTCTAATTCGATGATGGCTCAAGGCGGGATTCAAGCAGCAGATCAAACCGATGATAATCCTGTTCTGCATTATCTTGATGTAATTGGCGGAGGTCATTTTGATAATAAACCCGAACTGGTTGATGCCCTTGTTATGGATGCGGCTCCTTCCATAAAATGGTTGGAAGAACTTGGTGTGATGTTCGATAAAAATCCCGATGGCTCAATGATGGTGAAATCGGGAGGAGGAACCTGCCGTAACAGAATGCATTCTACCCGTGATTATACTGGAGCCGGGATCTGTCGTGTTTTACGTGATGA
>DAOUVH010000062.1 GCA_030667725.1 Candidatus Cloacimonadota bacterium
GAATTCCTTCTCCGGTATCTGTAATTTCTATGTAGATCATTTTGTGTTTATTATAAGTTCGTACAGTGAGTTCCTTTTGTATACTTTCTTTCATAGCCTGGATTGCATTATTTATAATATTTGCAGTACAAAGGCTTAAGTCTCCATATGATGCAGTAACATTTGGAAGGCTTTCCTTGAAATCTGTTGTAAGTGTTACGTAGTGTTTGAAGAAAAGATTATGTTTGCAAAACTCCAGTTCCTGTGAAATCATCTCATTAATATCAATTGGGCGGTCTATTGATATATTGCTTTGTTTCACTTTTGTTAATAAACCTTTTACAGTCTGAGATATATTCTTCCCAGCATCAATTATTCTATCTATATCAGAATTATCCTTCAGATCTCTCTTAAGAAGTTGAGCATAACCCAAAACAGTGTTCAACGGGGAATTGATATTATGTACGATACCTTCAATTCTCTTACCGATATCAGCAAGTTTATTACTTTTTATCAGCTCCAGCTCAAGTGATTTTCTTGCTTCTGTTTCTATGATCTCTTTTGACACATCAATAATACTACCAAAAAACTTGATACTTTCATCATGCTTTACAGCACGGATGTTCAAAGCAACGTATTTAACTTTTTTGTCTGGGAATATCTTCAAATTTGAAAATGTTAAAGGTGCTTTATATAATTTCGTAAAGTGTTGTTCTTCCAAACCCAATAATTTACTCAGATTCTGGTGAATCAACTGATTTTCTTCCATTTCTATTATCTTTACGAAACTAGGATTATAAAGGATCACATCAAAATCATTATTTAACCAGAAAATTCCAGTATCCAGATTATCGGTCAACTCTTTATATTCGCGTAAAGTTTGACCATGCTTAGATAGAGCTATGTTCATTGTATTAAAAGATGTAACCATATCTCCTAAAACACCGGAATATAGTTTTTCGATCGGCTCCAATTTAGAAGGATTTTCGGCAATGTCCTGCATATTATTGCTGATATTCCTTACTGGAATCAAGATTGTTTTACTGAACCAATTACCGAGTAAACTTATCATTATCATTGTAGATGCCAGAAGAATAAGAACAAATATGAGAATGCTCTGCTGCACAAATTGATTTACATACCTTTTATAGGATATGATGAAAATTCCGGTTGGTTCATTTGTGAGATCGTAGAATATTTTAATACCGGCAGCATTATCAATGTTGAATTTCTTAATAGTCTGTTCCAATTTTTTTTCGTTCATGGATTCAATTAGATCATTAATGTCTGAAATAAAAACAGTAAGATTACCGGGTAGGGTATTTTCCGAAAGTGATTTATCATATGAGATCAAACTTACTTCGGATTCAGAACCGAATTTCAGATTAGTCAAATCGAAATTATCCACGATAATAAGAACACCCAGAAGTTCTTTTACCCCGTTTGAAAAGAAAATTGGATTGTATGTTATCTGGAATAGTCTATTTCCGAAATTCCCAATGAAAATCCCAGAATTTTCTTTAGAAATATCTTGATAAATCTGAGACAGATATTTATCTATTAATTCCCATTGTTCGCCAAAAACATACTCTCGTTGTTTATTACAAATAACTAGATTCTTAACATTTTTGCTCTGATAATTTTGTGTAAGATGATCTTTAATAAGTCTATTATCTCCTTTTTGCAAAGCTTCAATAATTATCTTATCGATTTCAATATTCCGTAGTAGGTTCTGTTTTCCCATCTCCATTTCAGTACGGGCGATCTTAAGTTCGGAAAGAGTTAATTTGATGTTCATGTTTTCATATTGATTAATCCCATACTTGGCTAATTCCCACTCGATAAAGATCAGAATGAGTACGATAATAAATGTGATTACAAAAAACATTACAAAAATACGTTTTTCCAGTTCTGTGTTTCTACTTTTCAAGCTAACTTCCTTTTATTTCTTCATTTTAACTATCAAGGATTTCCCTGACTTTTGAGATAATCGAATCATAAGTAAAAGGTTTTTGCAGGAAACTTACATTCGAATTGGATGATTGTTCTTGAATGAAATTTTTATTAGTATACCCGGAAATAAATAATGCTTTAATATCAGATTGTAGTTTTCTTAACTCATTTGCCAATTCTGGTCCACTCATTTCCGGCATAGTGATATCGGTGATCAATAGATGAATTTTGTCATTTATCTCTTTGAATTTACGTAAGCCTTTTTTGCCGTTAGATGCTTTTATAACTTTGTAACCCTGTTCTTCCAAAATTTCAGAAAGAAAATCTCTGATGCTGTCTTCATCATCAACAAGAAGGATCGTTTCATTCCCGGTAGGAAGATCTTGAGGTTCACTTTTTACAGCTTTGTCTTCTATGGCCTCTGCTATAATTTGCGGAAGGTAGATCTTGAATTCGGAACCCTTGCCTTCTACTGATTCAACAAGTATAATCCCATTATTTTGCTTAACTATTCCAAAAACTGTAGATAGACCAAGCCCCGTACCTTTATCAACTTCCTTAGTTGTAAAGAAGGGTTCGAATATTTTTTCCTGAATTTCCTCGCTCATTCCTACTCCGGTATCAGCTACAGAAATCATGATATACTTATGAGAAGTATCCAGATCATTTTGTTTAATAAATTCTTCTGTGAGTAATTCTTTTGTTGTAGAAATAATTATTTTACCATGACCTTCTATTGCATCACGTGCATTAACAACAAGATTAACCAGAACTTGCTCGATCTGGCTTTTATCAGCATAGATCATACATAAAGGATTTTGGAAATTAGTTTCCAAAGAAATTTCGTTCCCGATTAATCTGTTAAGTATTTTTTCGAGCTCGGTAATTGTTGAATTCAGATTGAGATTAATTTTTTCTGCAATTTGTTTTCGTGAAAAACCGAGTAATTGCTTAGTTAATCTTGCAGCTCTTTCTCCGCAATCTTTGATCACTTTAATATCATTATAGGCATTACTGCTATTATCTATTTTTTTTAAAGCCAAATCGGAATACCCATTAATCGCAGTTAATAAGTTATTAAAATCATGTGCTATCCCGCCAGCGAGTTTTCCAACAACTTCCATCTTTTGAGATTGAAATAGTTGTTCTTGAACAGTCCGTTTTTCATCTTCTGCCTGTTTACGCTTAGTTATATCACGCGCAATAATTAATAATACATGTTCATTCTTAAAAATTATTTTACTTTTGTGAAGTTCGACGATTATTTTCTCACCGCTTTTATTTAGATGAGTAAATATAGGCGAATCACCAGTGTTTTTCTCCTTCAAATAATGTGCCAGTTGTTCATGCTCTTCTTTTATATATAGTTTTGACGCAGGTGATGAGATAAGCTCTTCTTTTGTATATCCATATTTATTTAATACAACATCATTACAATCGAAGAACTTTTCTCCATCTTCTGTAATTATAAAAATGGGATCAGCAATACTATTGAAAAGAAGACGATATTTCTCTTCACTTAGTCGAAGATTGTTCTCTATTTTATTTCGATAAAATGCCATTTCTATAGTTGCATGCAGTTCATGCTCTTCAAAAGGTTTAATCAAGTAACCAAAAGGCTCGGTAATCTTTGCGCTTTCTAAAATAGGTTCGTTCGCATATGCGGTAAGATAAATTATTGGAACGTTATGCTTTTCTTTAATTCTACCTGCTGTTTCAATACCGTTCATCTTACCAGCAAGCATTATGTCCATTAAAATTAGATCCGGGTTTAATTCATCAAAGCGTTCAAGTACAATCTCTCCATAAGAAATAATCTCAATAACATTATAATCAAATTGAAGTAATGTTCTTTTAATATCTTCAGCAATAATTCTTTCATCTTCAACGATCAATAGTCTTTTTTGTGCCATTATTTACCTACACTTTATTAAAATTATGTCCTAAATAAATTACATGTAACAAAAAGTAGAAAAAAGAAAAAGTGGTCAATTTGTTTTTTAAAAGTGGATAAAAGAAAATGCCATCCGGCATTTGCCGGATGGCATTAATGGTTGGGCCGAGAGGATTCGAACCCCTGAATGCATGGACCAAAACCATGTGACTTACCGCTTGTCGACGGCCCAAAAGATCTATAATTAAGAACTGGCGGAGAGGGAGGGATTCGAACCCTCGGTGAGGCTATAAACCCCACACACGCTTAGCAGGCGCGCACCTTCAACCAGCTCGGTCACCTCTCCACTTCTATATTTCTGGCGGAGGATGAGGGACTCGAACCCCCAAGGGCTAAGCCCGGCGGTTTTCAAGACCGCTGTCTTACCAATTAGAGCTAATCCTCCTAAATGGAGTTAACAAATAATTTTTGTGTTGAATTGATGTCAAATTTTTTTTAATCTTTTTATATACTCAAATTTAGCTCAAAGTTGAAACTGATAATAAAGCAATCTTATCTATAACCAAATTCCTTTAAAGCATTCTGTTTTTTCCGCCAATTTGGCTTGATCTTAATCCATAGATCAATTTTGACTCTCTTTTCAACGATCTTGTGGATTTCCTTTTCTGCTGATAACCTGATCGCTTTTATATTTTCCCCATTTTTTCCAATAACAATTGGTTTTTGTGATTTTTTCTCCAACCATATGTTTGCAGCGATGACCACTTTATTTGGAAAATCGTGATATTGCTCAACAACAACTGTTGAAGCGTAAGGGATCTCATCCTCGAAATTAAGAAATATCTGCTCACGGATAATTTCCTGTGCAAAGAATCTCATTGGCAGATCTGAAATTTCATCAGTAGCATAGAAAGGAGGATTAAATGGAAGCAATTTTGTGAGTTCATCTAAAAAAGAAGTGAAATCCGGTGTTTTAAGAACTGAGATCGGTATAATTTTTTTGAAATCGTATGCTTCTAATAATTCAATTTTATTATCAACAGTAATTTCGTCAGTAAGATCAATCTTATTTAAAATTGCTAATTTTGGAACCGGAAGTTTTTTCAGATTTTCACAGATCTGTTTATCGTAATCAGTTGGGAATTTTTTAGCGTCGGTCATGAAAATAATGATATCAGAATCTTTTAAGGAATTATTGATATACTCAAGCATTTTATTATGAAGCTCGTATCTGGCTTCTACAAATCCGGGTGTATCCATCAATATGATCTGCCTGTTTTCATCTGAGAGAATACCTTTGATCTGCTGCCGTGTTGTTTGCGGCTTTGGAGAGATTATAGATAGTTTTTCGCCCAACAGCTTGTTCATTAAAGTCGATTTCCCAACGTTTGGCTTTCCTACGATTGAAACAAATCCAGCTCGATAAATGCTATTCATAAAATACTTTTAACTCTTGCAAATTTTATAAACAAGAATTTCCAAAATTATCTCATCTTTTAAATTTAATGATTTTGCATCGATGTCAGCTTGCAGAAGTAATGAAAATATTTTACTAAGAGAATTATAAGAGTAATTTTTAGCAAAAGAAATATAATCTTTTCTGAATTTATAGAATATTTCAAGAAGATAACGATTCTCAATCTCAGAATTACTGATATTGTTCTTCTGTAGAGCAATTATCCGCCAAAGGGTTTGAAAAAAAGTTGAAAGCATGATAATAACAAAGACTGCTGATTCATTATTTGCGATCATATTCTCTAATATTGATAAAGAGTTTTGCAGATTTCGTTTTCCTATCTCATTTTGAAGATCATAAACCTTATTAGTTCTGGATTTCCCAACAGTTTCTTTTACGTCGTCTATTGTAATGTTTCTCTTCCCTTTTGTATAGATGATTAATTTTTCTAATTCATTGGCAGCTAATTGATAATCAAGTTCAATGCTTCTCGTAAAAAGTTCCTTTGAATCGTTATCCATAAATATTTTTTTTTCTTTGGTTTCATTATTCAACCATCTGAGAATGTCAGCCGAACTATATGGAGAACGGCAAATAATCTTCACAGCCGTTTCTGAGATCATTTTATTTGCTTTTACCCGTTCATCAATTTTTTCAGCTGTTAGAACTAGAATTGAAGTTGGAACAGGATTTTGTACATATTCTGCAATAAGGTTTTTATCATTAGCTTTCATTGCATCAAAATTCTTTAGTATAACAAGTCGGAATTTTGCCATGAAAGGCATCATTTCAAGTTGTTCCAAAGCACTCATTGCTGAATCCGTATCAGCATGAAGTACTATGGAATCAAATTCTTCAGAGCCAGGAGATTTAA
>DAOUVH010000288.1 GCA_030667725.1 Candidatus Cloacimonadota bacterium
CGGTTTTGCTTCATACATACCTTCCAGTGCAGTTTTTTTATCAATACCAAAATGTTCACAGATCTTCATTGAAAGGGCAACGTTCTCCTTATGTTAAATATAAGAAAATCCCTGCATATCTTCGTTGGAAATTCCGGAATCATCAGATTGAATAATCTCACTGTGGATTTTTTTTGCTTCTTTTTGAAGAATAGGAAATACTTTTTTCTCGGCAGTGAATAACACGCCATGTTTGGGAATTGTATTACACAGGGAACGTGTTACATTCTTAAGTCCGGGTCCCATAACATCAAGATGATCTAAACGGGAATTTGTAATTACACCAATATTCGATTGTACGATCTCATGTTCTGTAACCCACTGGTATTCAGGCGAAACTGCCATGCACTCAAGAACAAGAATATCAATATTTCTCTTTGCAGCAAATTTAATGATCTTGATCTGTTCTTTTATATTTGCTCCATGATGTCTTATGATAGGTATTTCACTTCCATTCTCAAAAACTAGTGCAGGAGCAGAACCAGTAGTTTTAGCAATTGTCTTCTTTCCTCCGGCACGAAGTCCGGCAGCTATCAGACGGGTAACACTAGATTTACCTCTGGTTCCATTTATGTGGATGATCATTGGAATTTTTTTTCTGCTGATCTTGCATTTCTGGAATTCGTAAATCCCAAAAGAGATCAACAATAAAAGTCCAATTATTAAACCAAGCATACTATTCTACTATTAATTTCCCGCTGATTATCTCAATTGTATCAAAGTTGGAAACTTCATTACCATTCTCATCTATCATTTGCAAATTCTCAAAAGTTAGATCACTTTCACCAATTGCAATACCTTCAATGCTAAAAGTGAAGAGATCTCCATTACCATCAATACCATCTTCATTTGAAGTTTGCTGTAAACTGATCGTTATGCTTAATCTATCATCCTCAACAATACTCAATTCTACTAGATCAGTATTCCAGAATCCTTCAACTACCACAGCATTTTGTACTAATTCTGCCACTGAATTATCGAAAACGATCTCAGCAGAAAAAGCAAATAGATTCTCAGCATTTTCAACTTTAATGACATAATCAGTTTCTGTATTTGCAGGAACAGTTTGTTCTGCTGGACTGAACATCAATTTAAGATTTCCTATGTCCGGTTCTGTTGAATCACTTGAGCAGGATATCGAAAATATCATTGCGGTAATAATTATCAGAAAGAGTATTCTTTTCCCAAATAATTCGGGACTAAACACAGTTTTGTTCATTACATTCTCCATTATTTTATTTTACTTCACAAAGACAGAGCTTTGTGTTACTATTTCAATAACATCATTTTTTTTGTATCGATTGTTTTGTCATTAACTTTTAACTTATAGAAATACAAACCACTACTTACTTTTCTGCCGGATGAATCTTTTCCTTGCCATACAATATTATGTTCGCCTGCATTCATAGAAATATTCACGAGTTCTTTTACAAGCTGACCCCTAATATTGTAGATGGATAATTCCACCATACCATTATCTATAATTGAATAAAAAATATTGGTTTCAGGATTAAATGGATTAGGATAATTTTGTCTCAAGCTGTTTATCTCGATCGGTTGAATTATCGGCATACCAAATTCACGAGCAATATAATTTTTTATCAGCAGTTCATTTCCGGAATTTCCTAAAGAATAATATATCTCTTCAAAATTTGAACGACTTGCTTCCAATTCTTCCGGGCTGAATGGAGGCAAACTTTGAGCTGCGTTATGAGTTGATCCCCAGTTCAAACCGATAGCAAGAACATCAGCGATATTAACCTCGCCGTTACCATCGCAATCTGCCAATGAAGCAACATCAATTTCCCATCCACCAGGATAATCATTAGCTGCCCAGACAAGAGATGCATTTGTTCGTGCATTACCAATTTGACGCCAGTAAACACCTATCTGAAGAATATCTTCTGCATTCACGATACCATTATTATTTGTATCTCCCGGCCAGATCAAACCGTCAGTTGAAAACACATTAATATAACCACTTTTTGTTATCTCATCTGAACCTTCAATATTCTCAACTGAAAGTGTTATATCATAACTTCCAGGATCAGAGAAAGTGTGAACTGGATGCCGTTCGTCTGAAGTTGTACCTTCATCTCCGAATTCCCAAATGAATTCATTATAAAAATAGGGTGGAGATGTGAGGTTAATGAAACTCACTTCATAAGGAGCAATGCCATAAGTTCTCTCAACAGTAAAATCTGCTGTTGGAATTGCAGGAGCTGCAAATTCCGGTTCCTGAGTTGTGAATTTTATAGAAAATTCATTTTGAAGATGTGCAGCACTTTGTGGATAGAGATTAGCATAAGTATAAAGTAATCCTGCGGATTGATCGTGATTTTCAATTCCTACTGTTGCATAATTACTTGTTACATCAGGATTATTAGCAAATTTATAATTAAACTGGATCTCACCATTACCACTTGTTGTTGGATATGAAGCCGGATCATATAGAACCAGCTCAAATTTTTCAATAGATGTCATATCATATCTGTTAATACACTCGTTCCACTCAACAATAAAAATATTTTCTGTTTCATCATAGTAATAACAGATCCTCATATCAGCATATTGTTCATATCCAATTTCTTCTCCAATGAGATCATCCCAATATGGAGCTATCATTCCGTAAGGACCCAGAGCTGAAGGAATATTCCAA
>DAOUVH010000042.1 GCA_030667725.1 Candidatus Cloacimonadota bacterium
AAGAATGAACCCATCACAACAAAGCCATATTCCAGATCCAATCCAAAATCTACCTCACGTGCAGAATTATGAAACCAACCACTATTTATCGTTGTACCGAATCCTGTTACTATTGGGCTCGTATACGCTTCACCTATATCTTGATACAAATTTGTGAGGCTCCCCGAAAGATCATCTCCTGCGTATAAAGAAATGTATGCAACAGTAAATATCACGATGAGAATAATCATTTTTTTCATAAATTCCTCACAACTTTTTAATGTTGTTAAGTTTATTGATATCACATAATTGTAGTCAACAAATAACTTTACAAAAAAACTAATGCCAAATTCTTTGCTAAGTTAGAATTACGGAGATTAAAGATGCTGAAAAATAAAAAGATATTATTGGGAATCACAGGTGGGATCGCAGCTTACAAAGCAGTTGATCTTGCCAGCAAACTCACAAAAATGGGTGCTGAAGTTAAAACAATAATGACTGCCCATGCTTGTGAATTTGTCAGTCCTATTACGTTCAAATCGATCACACATCAGCCGGTTATTACTAAAATGTTCGATACTAATGCAGATATAGAACATATTTCACTGGCAGATTGGGCTGACATAGTCGTCATTGCTCCTGCAACCGCAAACATAATTGGAAAAACTGCATCCGGTATTGCAGATGATCTCCTCTCCTCAACGATAATGGCTACAACTGCTCCAATATTATTCATCCCAGCTATGAACATACACATGTATGAAAATCCAATAGTTCAAGAAAATATTACTAAGCTTTCCAATTTTGGTTATTTCTTCATGGAACCTGAATTTGGTAACCTTGCCTGCGGTTACGAAGGAAAAGGACGCTATCCTGAGAATGAAGAAATTATTTTCCATATCGCAACGTATCTCAAATACAAAAAAGACCTTTCAGATAAAAGCATCATGGTAACTGCCGGAGCAAGTCGGGAAGAAATTGATCCAATGCGTTTTATTTCAAATTATTCTACTGGTAAAATGGGATTATCATTAGCTCGAGCTGCACTTATTAGGGGTGCAAAAGTTAAATTCATCCATTCCTCAATCAGGGTAAATATTCCGAAATATCTTGATTCTATTAAAGCTGTGTCGGCAGAAGAAATGTATAATGCTGTTCTTAATCCTGAAAATAATTCCGACATCATATTCATGACAGCTGCGGTTGCTGATTACACACCTGCCAAACCCTCAAGACAGAAAATCAAGAAATCAGATGATCTAAATCTTGAATTAAAGAGAACAAAAGATATTCTGGCAGAACTTGGTGGGAAGAAAACTAAAGATCAGATTTTGGTTGGCTTTGCTGCCGAATCAGAAAATTTGAAAGAAAATGCACTGATAAAGATCAAAAAGAAAAATCTGGATTTCATTTGTGCTAATAACCTGAATGTTTCAGGCAAAGATGATACTGAAATTCTTGTTTTGGGTAAAGGATCAGAAACCAAACTTATCGGTAGTAAATTTTCTGTAGCACATAAGATCATTGATACTATTTTGAATTACACTAAAAAGTAAAATATATGAAAAATAACGCTATCATTATTACTGGCGCAAATGGAAATGTCGGTTCATATTTCGCAAAGAAATATTACGATCTGAGTGAAAACTTGATCCTGATCATTCACAAGAGCGATCATCGAATTAAAGAATTAGTCAATAAGCATTCTGATAGAATTAGAGTATTAAAAGTTGATCTATCTGATTATTCCATGCTCAAAATTAAACTGGCAGAAATTATTACCAAAACAGGTTGGAAACCGGATCGCTTGATCCATACGGCAACAGCAAGAAGCCATGCTATCAGATCTTTAGCTGATTCCGATCCTGAACTTTGGAAGAATATCATTGATACAAATCTTATTGGAACATTCAATATTTTGAAAACAACACTTAAATATTTCAAAGAAAATCAAAATGGTAAGATCGTACTTTTTGGCTCAAATGTTTCACGTATCGGTCTTCCTAAAGGTACTGCTTATGCAGCTTCTAAAGCCGCTATAGCTAATATTGGAAGAACCCTTGCCGCTGAGGAAGCTGCCAATTACATTATAGTTAATACAGTTTCTCCCGGACCTATCAAGATAGATGACAGCCAATTCTCAGAAAGCTACCGCAAATTCCGTCAGGAATATTATGAAGAAAAATTAAGAGAAACACCGTTAAAACGCTGTGCTTCTTTTCAGGATATTTTCGGACTTTGTGAATTTCTCCTTTCCAAAGATAATTCTTATATCACCGGAGAAGAATTTTTTATAACCGGCGGTAAGATCTAGCTAATGAAGAAATTATCCACAACAGCTATCTTATTACTAACAATTTGGCCGCTCCTTCTTGCCAAAGCCGAGTATGTTGTTTATCCTTCCCTTGGCTATTCCAATGAAACCGGAATTTATGCAGGAGGACTTGCCTATCTGCGTTATGGCAGCATCGAAAATGATTCTACTTCCCAGAAAAACCTAATTTATTTTTCAACTGAAGTTAGTGAGAAGAAGCAATACTCAATTCATTTTATGCCAAAGATCAATCTAAAAAATGGTGAATATACCATGTTGGCTAATGCAAAATTCAAGCACTGGCCAAGCACATTTTATGGAATTGGAAATGAATATATTTCCGGTTCAGAAGAACAGTTTACGAAACGGGAATATGATATTGAAATTGAATTAAAGAAAAGAGTGACAGATACTTGGCAGGCTGCATTTATTTATGAATTTTCACAATTTCAGATAAATGAGTTAGAAGAAGATGGATTACTAGAAAATGGAGAAATCCCTGGCAGTGAAGATAACGTTACATCCGGGGTAGGATTTTGTATAAGTTATGATCGACGTGATTCGGACACTTATCCGCAATATGGATATTTATATAATTTCAAATCTGTTTTATTCTCTAGTATTATTGCAAGTGATTACAGTTTCATTAGAAGCGAAATAGATCTTCGAAATTACTTTTCAATTTTCCCCAACCAGACACTAGCTTTTCAGGGTTATTTTTCAACGGTCTCAGATGAAGTTCCGTTCAATAAGATGTCATACCTGGATGATAATATGAGAGCTGTAACCGCCAATAAATTCATTGATCGGCATTCAATTGTTTTCCGAGTTGAAAATAGGATATTTCCATGGTCACATCCACTTCTGGAAAGAATTGGATTTGTAGCATTTCTGGAAACCGGTGAAGTTGCCGGAAGTATGGAAGAATTTTCTTTGAATGGGCTAAAGCTCTCTTATGGTGCAGGTTTTAGAATATCCTTCCTTATGAATGATAGATTGAATGTACGACTTGATATTGGTTTTGGAGAACAAAACCAAAGCTTAAGTATAGGAAGTCGAGAGGAATTCTGATGCTAAAGAAATTAATAATACCATTCATCGTAGTCATGAGCATTCAACTATCTGCCTTTGAAATCGGAGAGAAATTAACTTTCCAGATCAAATACGGAATTATTAAAGCGGGAGAAGCAACATTACAGATAAATTCCCACATTTATAAAGATTCAACAGAATGTTACAAAATCGAATCACTTGCAAAAACGAATTCCTTTTTCGACAATATTTATAAAGTCCGTGATAAAATAGAATCGATCTGGGATAAGAATAAACTTGTTACTCTTAGATTCACAAAAAAACTTCAGGAAGGTTCTTACCGTCAGTATAGAATTCACTTTTATTATCCTGAATTGAACTTCACGATCTATACAAAATTCGGTCGTAAAACCAAAAAATTCAAAGAGAAGAGAATGGATATCCCTGTCAATACACAGGATATTTTAAGTGCTTTATATTACTTGAGATTACAGGAATTTGCAGTTGGAGACACACTGACGATTAACGTAACTGCCGATGGTAGAAATTATCCTGCTGATGTGATCGTTCATAGAATTGAAGAAATGGAAACTATCTTTGGAGATAAAAATTGCTTTGTAGTTGAACCGATTTTAAAAGGTGATGCAATATTTAAACAGACTGGGAAAATCCTTGTCTGGCTAACAGCAGATGAACATAAAATTCCTGTAAAAATGAGCAGCAAAATTGTTTTCGGAAGTTTTAAGGCAATATTAAAAGATGCAGAAAATATCCCTTACAAAAAAAAGTAGTTACTGGTATGATCTACCTGCTGAATTCATAGCTCAGCACCCAAAAGATAAACGCTCTGAAAGCAGAATGCTTGTATTAGATAAAGAATCAGGAAAAATTCAGCATGATAAATTTAATAATATCATTAATCACTTGTTACCTTCAGATATTCTGGTTGTTAATAATACAAAAGTTATTCCTGCACGTTTACTCGGAACAAAAAACACAGGTGCGAAAGTTGAAGTATTTCTGTTGGAACAAAAAACTGAAAATCGCTGGGAATGTCTGGTGAAACCGGGGCGTAAATTGCAGATCGGTGCTGAAATTACATTCAATGAAAACCTTAAAGCAAAGATAATTGATCATGCAGATGAAGGTAGTAGAATTGTAGAATTCTATTGGGAAGGAAATTTCTGGAATATTTTAGAAGAAATTGGGAATGTACCGCTTCCACCTTACATTAAAAGAGAATCAACTAGCAAAGATAAAGAAACTTATCAAACCGTATATGCAGAAGAACGCGGATCAGTAGCGGCTCCCACTGCCGGACTGCATTTCACAAAACCGCTTATGAATCAGATCAGAGAAAAAGGAATTGAGATTTTAGAAGTTGTTCTGCACGTTGGTCTGGGAACTTTTCGTCCTGTAAAAACCGATGATATTAAAGATCATACGATGCATAGTGAGCATTGCCAAATCTCTGAAGAAGTTGCTGCAAAGATCAACCAGGGAAAAGAGGTGGGAAAACGCATCATCGCAGTGGGAACAACTACAACCCGCACACTGGAAAGTTTTGCTGATAAAGGGCAGCTAAAAAGCGGTTCACATTGGACAAATATTTTCCTGTATCCAGGTAAAGAAATTCAGATTATTGATGGCTTGATCACTAATTTCCATATGCCGGAATCCACATTAATGATGCTGGTTTCTGCTTTTGCAGGTTATGAAAATATAATGAATGCATACAAAATAGCTGTAGAAGAAAAGTATCGTTTTTTCAGTTACGGTGATTCGATGTTGATATTGTGATAATAAACACATGAAGACATAATTAGGAGATTTATTTGAAAGATTTTAAACATTCACTATTTGATGAGGTAATTTACTTTAACAAACTTACCAGTACCTCATTAAAAGCTGAGAAACTTATTAATGATAATATTGCTCAAGGAAATTTCTTATGCCTTGCCGGTGAACAATCTTCAGGAAAAGGACGAGGAAAGAACTCCTGGCTTTCACCAGCAGGTGGTTTGTGGTTAACTGCGGCTCTATATGGATTCGATTTTAAATCTAATGTTACAATTTTTACAGGAATATGCATTCACAAAACTTTAAGTGAACTATTCCCTTCAATCTCTGATAAATTTAAAATTAAATGGCCGAATGATATCTATTTAAACGATAAAAAATTATGCGGCATACTTTCCAATAATCTCAGTGGCAAAAAGTATCATCTCATAGGGATCGGTATTAATACTAACGTAACTAATCTCGATAAAACTCAAGCTCCAAACGCAACTTCGTTGCAAATTGAATTGGGTAAAGATGTAGATAATGAAAAAATATTGACCCGTATTTTTGATAATTTTGTCTCTGTTCTTCCCGATTTCGTTGAGGGAGAACTGGACATACAATATTTCAATCAACACTCATTATTGAAAGGACTTCAAATTGAATTAGATACAGATTATGATATTTTTAAAGGTAAAGTAATAGGAATTGATAAGAATGGTGCTTTACTCATTGAACTCAAACCCGGAATGATCCAACCGTTCTATGCTGGAAGTGCTATTGATTGGATAAAGTAATTGTTAGCTGGATCAATAGGGCAGTTTTCAGTCTTCTGCACGATGTAAAACTTTTGGAAGATCATTACCTCAGCGCAACACGTTTTAAGAATATTTTGAAGAAAGAATTGAAATAAATACTAAAAAGGGTAGATCAATGATCTGCCCCTACACTTTTCGCTTATACCCTTATTCGCTTACATACACTAAAAGCCCAATCTCAATCCAGCTATAATATTGCGTCCAGCTGCTGGCCAATAATAATTTCCGCCTTCCCAATTCTCACCACCCCAGGGATCATAATAACCAGCAGTCTCATACTCTTCATCCAACACATTATTCACTTGCAAATTCAATTGAAGATCGGTTCTATTAAAGAGTTTCACAATATTAAGAACTGCACCAATGTTAAGAACTTTAAACGGATCAATAATACGTTCTTCATTTTCTGTATTATCTAAATATTGTTTTCCTATATATTGCAGTTGTGTGAATATATGGAAGTTTTCACTCTTATAGGTAAGCTTTCCATTACTAATTATACTTGGAAATCCTGAAATTGTATTTCCGGAAAGATCACTTTCTTCTCCCCAATCATACATAATAAATTCTTCAAAATAGTTATCACTATAGCTAAAATTCCCAGACAATTCCAGATATGCAGGTAGCTGCACTTTTGCAGAGAGTTCTATACCTCGGTGTACAGTTTTATCAGCATTACCACGGATTGGATCTCCATCGTCGTTTGCCCCACCATAAGCCACGATCTCATCTGTAAAGTTCATCCAATATAAATTTGCTTTCAAATCCCAAATTCCACCTGTGTAGCCAATCCCCATTTCATAATCCAGCAATTTCTCTTCTTTCACGTAAGGATCGCTCCAGTTGATTTTCTCAACATATCCATCATCGGCAAACACTGTATCTGCTTTGGCAAAGAGAGGTGCCACACCCAGATCGTCCGGTCCGTCCCAGGTATCATATAGTTCGCTGTCTGTAGGTTCTCTTTGTGAGATCGAGATATTTCCATAAATATTAAAATTATCGTCAACATTATAATTAATTCCAAATCTAGGGTTGAAAAAATTATAATCCACTTCATAGGTGTTCAAAAATTCTCCACTGAAATTACCTGATTCCAATTGTTCAAAACTGTAATTTATATGTTGGAAATACAGGTTTGCCATAATCGAGAGGTCATTAATGGGTTTGAAAATCTCATTCACATAAGCAGTTAAATATCGTTTTTCTCCAATATAATGGTAATAATCCTGACCACTATCATAATCAATACCAAGACTATCTGCACCAATTACTTCTTTGATCTCACCCCAATGGTCGCTATCG